>JADHQW010000007.1 GCA_016777705.1 Alphaproteobacteria bacterium
TAATACACTTATTAAAGAGACTAATCTTTTATCAAGTGTAACTGCTGATATATTTAAGTGTAGTTCAACAATTTAATTAATAAGTTGTTTAATAAAACAATAGAATTAAAATAAAATCATGAAATTTTTTATATTAATTTTATGTTTATTATTGCCTTTCTGCTTGTCATACTTAATTAAAAATACTGAACTCAATTGGTATGCCATTTCAATAATAACATTAATGTTTGGTTTGTTAGTAGCAAGTTACCTATTAAAGAATAATGAAAAAAATCAATATTCTTTAAGAAGCTTTATATTTAAAAGAAAATCAGGTAAATAATTTTAAGAAAATGTATTAACCAGGTTCATTGCTATAGCTGTACAACTTACTGCAGATCCAATCATTATTGCTCTATCACCCCATTGCATTCCAACATATATCCATCCAACACAACTGATTACATACGCAATCTGTCCATAAAGTGTTAATGAAGCACTAATGAGGAAAATACCTGCAACTGCTAAAAGCATTGAAAGCCATTTTACATACCAATCGGTTGTTCCAGTAGGAGTAGTAGGTTTAATTTCATCATATTCAGTTTGAAGCTCTTCTAATTCTTGCTTTAATCTTTTCTTTTCATGAGATAGCTCCATAGCTAATCTTCCAGCTTTTGTCATAGTACTACCAGTAAGGTTAGGATTAGTCTCGTTACTCTGATCTGAAACTAAAGTTACATTTTTATCTTCCATGATTTTAACCCACAAAATGTTTAATTTCCTTCCTATTATATGATTTGTAGTTTTTGTCAAAAAATATTTTACAATGATTTAAAATAATTTAAGCTTTATTTATTTTTTCATTATGGAAGGTATAAATAATGCGCTGGGAAAGTGGTTATTTACTACATATTCACATAGCTCCTATCGCTACGGCAAATATGGTTGAATTAAATGAGGCTGAATTAGTTGCGGGGAAGGGTATTGTTAATGACAGGTATTATAAACAGAATGGATCTTATTCAAAAATCCCTGACATAAGAGATGTTACCCTTATTGAAAATGAAGTGTTAGAGGCACTAGCTTCTAATCAACCACCTCTTCAAGACAAACCAATAATTTTAAAACCAGTAGAGCATAGAAGAAACCTCACAACATCAGGGGTTCCACTTAATTATTTAGTAGGTAAAAAATTCCAAATAGGAGAAGTTATTTTAAAAGGCGGAAGATTAAATTTCCCATGCAAATATTTAGCAGATCTCTTGCAAAAGCCTCTTGTTTTACCACTCTATAATAGATCAGGTCTGAACTGTTCAGTGGAAAGAGGTGGTATAATTAAGAAAGGTGATAAGATTATTCAAGTTGAAGATTAAAAATAGTTATAATGTTATAGCCCAACCAGAAACAGACAATATTAAAACTGCCAACCATTGAGGTGTTTTCGTAAAAAATAAAATTATAAATGCTAAGATGACTAAAGTAACATCATTCAAGTTTTTTAAAGAAGATAATATTATTGGATCATATAAAACAGCAACTAACAAACCTATAACACTAGCATTTACCCCTTTTAAGAACCTACTGAACAGATTAACTTCTCTTAACTTTTGCCAGAATGGCAAAGTGCCTATGACTAGCAAAAAAGATGGAAGAAAAATGAAAAATAAACAAAATATACTTAATAGTATTTTATTAATGCCACTTTTTAAAAACATCCCTAAATAAGAAGAAAACGTAAATAATGGACCAGGTATAGCTTGAGATGCACCGTAACCTGCTAAGAAAACATGTTCTTTAATAATACCTGAGGTAACAAATTCCTCTTGGAGTAAAGGCAAAACCACATGCCCTCCGCCAAAAACCAAAGAGCCAATTCTATAAAAACTATTTGCTATTTTTAATAGATCAGAGTCAAAAAAATCCTCTATTACTGGTAGAAAAATCAATAATGAAAAAAACAAAATTAAAGCAGAATAATTAAGAAAATTAATCTTTGACAAATTTATTTTTTTTTCCTTAATTTCATTTTGATCTTTATAGAAAATTACTCCAAATATGCCACTCATAATCAAACATAAAAATTGATTTAATGACGAAGGGAACAGAATTAAAAGGATAGAAGTTATAATTGTTAAAAAATATCCATAATAATCTTTCAACAAGTTTTTCTTCATCCCGAGTATTGCTTGAAAGACAATAACAACAACTATTGCCTTTAATCCCTGAATAATTCCATAAGAAATTGAATTTTCAAAATTTAAAATAGTGTATGCAAATGCAATTAAAATTAATGCAGAAGGTGCGGTAAAACCAATCCAGGCTAATACTGCACCTTTAAAACCTTTGAAATAATATCCAATAGACATGCCTACTTGACTAGATGAGGGACCAGGTAAAAAATTACATAAAGATACAAAATCTATATATGTTTTTTCATCTAACCATTTTTTTTGTTTAACAAAAACATTTCTAAAATACCCAATATGTGCAACTGGACCTCCAAACGATGTTAATCCAAGTAAGAAAAATGAATATAAAATATCCATGTTACTTACTTTTTTTCTGCCTATATTCTTCAATAATAAATGTCCTAATAAAGCACCGATAATTTATTTAAAATTTACAAAAAATTTTTAATTACTTAATTCTAAAATAGTTTTAAGCTAACTTACATTAATAAATAATATAGGTGTTAGTTAATGAAAATTAAAAAATTAATATGTTTTATAAACATTTTCTTATTTTGTATCTTACTTTCAACAGCCAATACATTTGCAGTCGAAGGAGCAAAAGGCATAATTAAAGAACGGATGGATAAATTTAAGGAAAGTAAACAATTAATGAAAAAAATTAATGTTGGTCTCCAGAATGATAATTTTAAAGTCATTGAAGAATCGGCCCAAATGCTTCTGCTATGGAGCAAAGAAATGCCTAAATTTTTTCCTAAAGGCAGTGATATTTCGCCTTCAGAGGCATCATCTGACATATGGTTAAATCCAGAAGGTTTTAATGAAGCTATAAAAAACTTTGAACTAGCTTCTTTAGATCTAATCAACCAATCAAATACTAATGACAGAGACAAGACAATCAACGCATTTCGTAATTTAGCTGGTACTTGTAAGGGCTGTCACCAAAAATTTCGTAATTAGAAATAATTATTTATTAAGGAGTATTCAACATGAAAGGTATCGTTTTTTTAGGTAATAAAAAACTAGAATTACAAAACTTTGACGATCCTACTCCAGGTCCAGATGACGTTATTTTAGAGATACAAGCTTCAGGAATGTGCGGAAGTGATTTAAAATTTTATCGAGCAAATGCAGGCCCTTCTTCTTTGGGACTTGGTGGTGATGATAAACCTGTAATTGCGGGCCATGAGCCTTGTGGAATTATTGTAGAAATTGGATCAAACGTTCCAAAAAATTTATTTTATAAAGGCATGCGTGTTATGCAACATCATTACCAAGGATGTGGAACTTGCGTACATTGCTCAACTGGATGGCAACAATTATGTGATGAAGGTGTCAAAGCTGTTTTTGGGGTTACCGGCCACGGCGCTCATGCTAAATATATGAAATGTCCTGTAAGTACAATTGTTCCATTAAGAGATGATATTTCTTTTATTGCTGGGGCGGCTATCTCTTGTGGTACGGGCACAGCATGGGGAGCTCTGGATAGATTAGATTTAAGAGCAAGTCAAACTATTGCTATATTTGGAATGGGTCCAGTTGGTCTGTCTGCGGTAATGCTAGCTCATAGAATGGGAGCTAAAGTTATTGCACTTGATACAAATATTAAAAGACTAGATAGGTCTCTTGAATTTGGAGCAGATATAGCAATCAACCCTGAAAAAAGCGATGACGTTTTAAAAGAAATTAAAGATCTTACAAATGGTCTTGGAGTACATGCTTCAATTGATGCATCATCCTCACCTGTCGCAAGGTCAAACTCAGTTAAATGTGTTAGGACTTGGGGCAAAGCGTGCTTTGTTGGAGAAGGCGGAGATGTTACATTAGATGTAAGTAATGATCTCTTAAGAAGACAAGTTACATTAATAGGTAGTTGGACTTTTTCAAAACATGGACAGGCGGAATGTGCAAACTTTGTCGCCGAAAAAAATGTTAATGTTGACAAGCTATTTACACATACTTGGTCACTTGATAACGCTAAAGAGGCTTATGAACTTTTTGATCTTCAATCTGACGGGAAAGGTGTGTTTGTTCCGAGCTAGATCTTAATTATAATATTTTTTCCATGGGCCAAAATGAAGACTTGTACTTATAAATAATCCATAAATGATTAGACCTGATGACATGATAATAAATATTGATTGAGGGTTACTAATTTCTAAGTAAAATAGAATTAATGTCATCACAACAACAAAAACTAGTCTTATTAGAGTACCAATCACAGGCCAAAACAGTGTATTAAAAGCTTGGCATGTAAAGTATAAACCTAAGCCTAATGCAAAGAACACATAAAATGGCGCAACTATTTTCAAATATCTATTTGAAGCTTCTCTTATTACAAAAATATCAGTAAAACTATCTGACCAAAAATGTGGGAAAATAGAAAAAAATAAGCCAATAGTACCCACAATAAGAACAGAAAAAAATGTCCCCTTCCAGGCCATCCTTACTGCCCTTGAATACTTTTTAGCTCCCACATTTGCTCCAACAATTGCAATTAGAGCTCCACCAACTCCAAAAATTACAGGTATAAGTAATAATTCTAGCCTTATTGCAATTCCAAAGCCAGCAGTCCAATTTGTTCCAAACATACTTATTACGGTTGTACAAAAAATTGCCAACGCAATAGTCATAATGGATTGACAACTTGCTAAAGACCCAGATTTTATAAGATTTAATATTCCAATGAATTTTAAAAAATCTTTTGTCTTGAATGAGAAAGAATGCTTTCCAAAAAAATAAAAACCACAAACAAACAAAACACCTATTAAATAACCCATCAACAATGATATTACTGACCATTCTAATGACGTAAAAACATACACACCTAGCAAATTAATACTATCTATTAAGATAATCATACCATCTTTATACTCAAAATTTAAGCTGGCAATCATAACATGTGAAATTAAAACAATGGACCAACTAATGGCTGGTATTATTGTATTTCCAGATCCTCTTGTTATAGCAATAATAATATTAAAAAACCAAATCAAGATTATTCCGCTTAGAAGAATGTTGCCATAAGTTAAAGCCGAAAAAGTAACTTCTTTATTTATTTCAAAAAACTCAAAAAATATTTCTGCAAAAGTAAAAAAAATGGCCATCATTATAATAGAGCCTATAAAAGCAATCACAATAGCAGATCTAAAAACACACTCTGCCTGAAAAATATCTCTACTCCCAAATGCTCTTGCTGTAGCACCGCTGACCGCCCCTCCAAATGCTCCATTGGAGAGCATACTGGTAAGCATATAAATTGGAAAAATATACGCAACACCAGCTAATTGAAGGACACCTATTTGGCCAACATACCAAAGATCAAAGATAACCGTTAATGAAGCAATAAGAGTTGAATAAAGATTCGGGATAGCTAGTTTAAAAAAAATTTTAGAAAAAGGTAATTCTGTTAAACTGTTTGAAAATTTTAAATCACTCAAATTTTAGCTTTCAAAACTAATTTGCAAACTCATGTGTTTGTTTGATATCTTTTACCGATTTGACAAGTGAGCCTGGTCTTTCAGTTGTAGATTTACCATTTTGATACGTTATTTTTCCTGATACTATTGTAGCCACATAACCTTGAGTATGTTGCATTAGCCTTTTACCTCCTGCTGGCAAATCTTGAGTCATAAAAGGGTCTGATGATCCAACATTTTCCCAATCTATTATATTAATGTCTGCTTTCAAGCCTACCTTCAAGTAACCTCTATCTTGTAAACCTGCTGCTAAAGCTGTGTCAGAAGTAAGACGTCTAATTGTCTCTTCCATAGAGAAAACTTTCTTTTTTACTGACCAATATGAAATAAGCCATGTAGGATAACCAGCATCTAAAATAAAACCAACATGAGCACCACCGTCACCCAATCCCATAATAGCATTTTTGTCCTCAAGCATTTTTTGGCACACACCAAAAGTATGATCAGCATAATTTACTAGAGGGGCATAAATAAAGTTATTACCTTCATTCTCAAGAAGTATATCGTAGGCTAGTTCCGCTGATGAAACATCATTAACTTTTGCTAATGATTCAATTGAGTGTTCAGGTTTTGGATTATAATTTGGTGGAGAGCCAAATCTATACATCTGGGAATACCCAATTCTATTGATTAAAGGAAATGTACTACCTGTGATTGGATCTTCTGACAGAATTTTATTTTTAATATCCTGTTTCTTCATTTCTTTAACTCTTTGGTTAAGCGGTAAATCTGCAATAGATTTATAAGTATCAGTTCCAGAGAAAGGGTTTTGGCTTCCATTTAAACCCAAAAGCAAACCAATAGGCCTAGGTGTTACTACAGGTCTAATAGGCAAACCTTCTGTCTGAGCTTGTCTAGCCATAGACATTAAATCTTCCCAAAATTCTGGTCTGTCATGTCTCTGCGTACAGCTAAATACAACAGGTCTTCCTGATTTTTTGACTATTCTTTTAAGAACCTCAAATTCGGTTTCAGGATCTGGTTCATTCCAGTCTGACACTATCTCCATAAAACCTGATCCAGCATCTGATAGTCCCATTGCTATAGCTGTCAACTCATCTTCATGAGCTCTCAGAGTTGGAGTAAACTCCCCCTTTAAACTTTTATGACTTATAGTTCTAGATGTTGAAAACCCAAATGCTCCTGCCTCTACAGCCTCTTTAGCAAGTTTTCTCATTTGATCCATATCACTCTGATTGGCTGCTTCGTGTTTAATAGCCCTCTCACCCATTACGTAAACTCTTAATGCGGCATGAGGTAGAAGAGCACAAACGTCGATATCTAGATTGTTTCTCTCAAGTGCCTCTACATATTCTTTAAAAGTTTCCCATTGCCAGTCTAATCCTTCATGCATAACTGGAGCTGGAATATCTTCAACACCTTCCATTAATTCAACCAACTTAACCCTATCCTCAGGTTTACAAGGAGCAAAACCAACCCCACAATTACCCATAACTACGGTGGTTACCCCATGAATAGAAGAAGGTTTTAGCTGACTATCCCAAATAGCTTGTCCATCGTAATGAGTATGAATGTCAACAAAACCAGGAGAAACTATTAAATTATTAGCATCAATTTCTTTGTCTGCCTTACCGCTAAACTTTCCAACCGCTGCTATTATACCATCCTTTACAGCTATATCTCCAGTCTTTGGCGTATTTCCAGTTCCGTCAACAAGTGTCCCATTTTTTATAATTAAATCGTAATCTGTACTTACTCTGTTTAAACCATCCATAAGAAGATCCCCCATAAAACAATATTTTGTTCTTTAAATATTTCGATGTCAATAATTGATTTAATATCTAATTTATTCACTAACTAATAATATTTTTCTTTCTTAGCTGTTCAATTTGTGAAGGTGTTATTCCAATTTCTTTTAAAATATCATTAGTATTTTCACCTACTGTAGGCGCAGAAGTTTTAACTTTTCCAGGAGTTTTACTTAATCTTGGAAATGCTTGATGCATTAATATATTTCCAAGTTCTTCATGAGAGTGATTAATTAAAATTTCTCTATCAATAACATATGGATGTTTAATAATTTCTGATATATCAAGCACAGGACCAACAGTAATGCCTTCTCTAGAAAATATTTCTAATAAATCGTCTCTATTATACCTTTTTATAAATTGAGAAATAACATCATCTAAATCATCCTGATTATTCATCCTATCAGAATTAGTTTTAAATCTCTTGTCATTAATTAATTCTTTACCATCAATAGTAATAGCAAGTTTTTCCCACATAGATTGCATTGAAGCAGAAAGCGAAACAAATTTATTATCTTTGGTTTCATAAATTCCTCTTGGAGCTGCCACATTACTTCTATTACCCATTCTAGGAGGAACTTGATCTGAAATTTGATAGCTAGCTGCCCAGGGGCCTAATATTGAAAAAAGTGGTTCAAAGAGTGATAAATCTATAACCTGACCTCCTATGTCATCTCTTTTGTTGACAAGTATCGCCATTAAAATAGCTCCAAAACCAGTTAAACCAGCAACCATATCAGCTAAGGCTAGAGGTGGAAGAAGAGGCCCTTTCCCTTCCTCACCATTCATAGAGGCAAATCCACTCATTCCCTCAACTAAAGAGCCAAAACCTGGTGCATCTTTATATAAACCAGTTTGCCCCCACCCAGAAATTCTTAGAATAATTATATCTTTGTTTAATTTTATTAACTCTTTGGGTCCAATTCCCCATTTTTCTAAAGTGCCTGGAATAAAATTTTCAATAAATACATCTGCACTTTTTACTAATTCTTTCAAAAGATTTAACCCTTCATTATTCTTTAAATTAAGTGCCAAACTTCTTTTATTTCTAGAATAAACAGCCCACCAATGAGATATATCGTTGATTTGCCAGTTTCTAAGATCATCACCTTGTCCTGGCTTTTCAATTTTTATAACGTCAGCTCCAAAGTCAGCAAACATATGACTAACCATATTGCCTGCTGCTAATCTTGATAAATCTAAAACTTTAATATTTTCTAATGGTAACAAAATTTCAAAAACCTTTTAATGATTAAACTTCACCATTTTCTATCTTTACTTTTCTAAGTGACTTTAGAAGTAAGTTTCTTTTTTTCGCTCGCCCCTCTAATTGATTTTCCGGCAAAATTTTCCTTCTCTCAATTTCAAGCTTCTCTCCCATTTTATCCGACCAATCTGGGATTTCAGTTTGATTTTTAGCCATTTCTGTATAAATGGAACCATATCTAGACATATAATCTCTAATGCCTCCGGGGGCATTTAAATCAATAGTCTCAAATGGTCCCATAAAAGCCCATCTTAATCCTAATCCATCTCTAATAGTAGCGTCAATTTCGTCTGAATTGGCGTAACCTTTAGAATATAGTCTCATAGCCTCATTTAATAATGCACCCTGAAGTCTGTTTAAAATAAAACCATCAACCTCCTTTTTAACATTAACGATTGATGAACCAGAATTATTAAAAATTTCTTTTGCCTTTTCTATAGTTTTCTCTGAAGTATTGGGTCCTGGACAAATTTCAACACAAGGGATTAGATGAGGCGGATTAGCTGGATGTGCTATTATACATCTATGCTGCCCTTTTAAATTTTGTGTTATTTTTGAAATTGGCATTGCTGATGAAGATGACCCAATTACAACGTGTTCAGGAGATAGATTGTCTAGCCTTGCAAATAACTCTTGTTTTACAGATAATATTTCTGGAGCACTTTCTTGAATATAGTCAGCCTTACTACATAATTCTTCAATTGATACATTTGTAGATATCCTATCTAGGCTTTCTTCAATATTTATATCCTTATCAATACTTTTTAACTCTTCTAGAAAAAGCTTAACCCTCTTAATGTAAGTTTCAAAAACAGTTGGGTGTGAATCATAAACATAAACGTTAAAACCGCTTTTAGAAAAAATAGCAGCCCAACTAGCACCTATTAAACCACCTCCTATTACACCAACATTCGTCATCATTATTTCCTTTAATTAATTTGTTCAAAAACTGATGTTTATTTATAGATTAAGTACACTTGTAATATAAATTATTTTTTATTTAATTTTTAAAAGCATGATAAGATTATTATTTATATATAATTTTAAGGTAATTAAATGGGTCAATTAGTTGATGGTATATGGATAAAAGGTTCAGTTTCAAGCAATGATGAAAGCGGAAGTTTCAAGAGATTAGAAAGTGTTTTTAGACATAATATCAGTGACGATGATGATAAGTATATACCTGAGACTAATCGATATCATTTATATGTGAGCTATGCCTGCCCTTGGGCTCATAGGACACTTATCTTTCGTAAATTAAAAAAACTAGAGAGCCATATCTCAGTTGACTATATTCACCCAGATATGCTTGACATGGGCTGGTCTTTCGAAACAAACTTTCCTGATACAACAGGAGACACTATTCACAATAAAAAATACGCTCATGAAATTTACCAAATTTCAGATAAAACGGTATCTACAAAAGCTACTGTTCCAATTTTGTGGGATAAAAAAACACATACAATCGTTAACAACGAGTCATCAGAAATTATTAGGATAATGAACCAATCTTTTAATAAAATTTCTAAAAACTATGATGATTATTATCCTGTTAATCTACGAGCTGAAATTGACGATATAAATGATATTATCTATAAAAATATTAATAATGGAGTTTATAAAACAGGGTTTTCAAGAACGCAGTCCTCATATGATGATGCGGTTCAAAAACTATTTTCTTCACTAGATATGATTGAAAATAAGTTGGAAGAGCAGGATTATTTAGTAGGTAATATGCTAACTGAAGCCGATATCAGATTTGCGCCCACTTTGTTAAGGTTTGATAGTGTTTATTATGTGCATTTTAAATGCAGTCTAAAAAAAATAAGTGAATTTAAAAATATAAGTCGATATCTTAAAAAATTATTTGAAATTGACGCTATAAGATCCACAACTAATTTTGAACATATAAAACGCCACTATTATTTTTCTCATGAACATATTAATCCACATAGAATAATACCTATTGGTCCAGAAAATTTATTTTGAAAACATTATTGTTTAATAGCATAATCTAAACAAGCCTTGCCAAACTCTCTAAATAAACATCTATTAAGATCATTTTTTTCAGGTTCATATTCAGCATGCCATTGAACACCTACTGCAAATGAAGGATGTTCTGGAATACTTAAAGCTTCAACTATTCCATCATCAGATATTGCTTCAATTTTTAAGTTATCCGCTATTTTATCAACAGCTTGACCATGAAGAGAATTAACAAGACAACTATCACTATTTATCAATTCTGAAAAATAGCCACCTTTAGAAAAGTCAATTCTATGCTTTAAAGTAAAAATTTCTTTGACTGTTACATCATCACCTCTTGGCATTCGGTGATCCTTTTTATCTGGTAGAAGATGAACTCGGTAATGAAGCGTACCTCCATAAGCAACATTCATTTCTTGAATACCTCTACATATACCAAAAATTGGCATCCCTAGATTTACACATTTAGGTATTATTTTTAATACTATCTCATCTCTGCCTACGTCTATTGGTTCATCAGAAGGAAATGGATTTCCACCAAAATGATGTGGTTCAACGTTTGCTCTACCTCCAGTTAAAACCAAACCATCAATTTTAGAAAGCAGTTGGTCTAAATCTTCATCATTTATATATGAAGGTATTAATATTGGTATTCCATCAGTAAATTTTTTAACAGCCTCAACATACCTCAATCCTGTAGAGTGAGAAACTTGTCTTCCATTAAAATTTGTAATCTCGTTTGTAGATATTCCAATTAACGGTTTAGTAGAAGCCATAATGAATAGAGAACTTTCTGATTTTTATATATTATTTTTAACATCCCAATTGATTAGCTAAATCATGAAAATCAGCTGAAACAATATCCCAATATCTATCACCTTTATAATCATCTACTTCAGCAATATCAAATAACTTCTCTCTACCGTATTCAAAAGGTCTATGAACATAAGCTGTTTTCATACCTTGGAGGCTAGCGGCTTTTAAATCATCATCATGAGCCGCAACCATTAAACATTCTGTAGTTTTTAAATTTAATGCACTGCATGCTTTTTGGTAAGCTTCTGGTTCAGGTTTGTAATGGCCGACAACCTCAGCACCTAATATCACATCCCAATTTAAACTAGAATACTTTGCCATATTAACCATCAAAGCAATATTACCATTAGACTGCGTTGCCAAAATAAATTTTTTCTTTAATTTATTTAATCCTTCACTACTGTCTGGCCAACCAGGTAGCCTATGCCAAGCTGTAACTAGAAAGTTATATTCTTCATTACTAAGGTTATCCAAGTTGAATCTTGGAGCAATTTTTTTAAGATTTTCTAGATGAAGTTTATCTAAAATAGTGAAACCTCTTCTACCTTGCCTAATTTCTTCCATAGCAGGTTGATACTCAGCTCTCCAAGCGTCAGCAAAATCATAGGGATTTATAGATATATTATGTTTATCTGCAATTATTTTGACGTCTCTGGCAATCCCAGTTCTCCAATCAACCACCGTTCCAAAAACATCAAATAAAAGAGCTTTAACTTTAAACATTTTGCCTGCTGTCTGTTAATATGTTAATTAATATAAGCTTCCATATTAGTAATTTTTATATTTTTTTAAATATTTAAATTGAAATAGATTATTTATCAAAATTTTAGAGTATCAAATTAAATTTTATGACTAACAAAACATATAATCTTTCTAAAATATTTACACCTTCTGTATTAGCAGTTTTATTTATGGTTTTGTCAGGTATTTTTGCTACTTCAATGCACTGTCTAATTCGTTTTGCAACTGAAGAAAATCATCCTTTTGAGGTAGCGTTTTTTAGGACAATATTTGTATTATTAATTTTCTTACCATTTGTAGTTAAAAATGGATTTAAAACATTAAAACCTAATAATGTTAAGCTTCAATCATATAGAGCTATAATAGGAAGTGTAGCTATGCTTTGTATGTTTTATGGATTAAGTATCACTGAGCTTGCTAAAGCAACAGCATTAATGTTTACTGTTCCTATATTTGCAACCATACTAGCCATTATTTTTTTAAAAGAAGTGGTGGGTATTCGAAGATGGAGCGCCATGCTTATTGGTTTTTTTGGCGCTCTTATTGTTCTAAGACCAGATATTGAATTAGGCTTTGGCCCATTACTAATACTTTGTGGTTCTTTGATGTGGTCATCGTCAGTACTGATGGCAAAAAAATTAACACAAACTGATAGCACATTAAGTATAACTTTTTGGCAAGCAGCAGGATTAATCCCGGCTACATTTATTCTTGCAACTCAAGTATGGCAATGGCCAAACCTAGACCAATTAATAATGTTTTTATTAATAGCCATTGCTGGAACTTTGACGCATTGGTTTTTAAATGAAGCCTTAAAAAGAGCTGAAATTTCAGCTCTTCTTCCTTTAGACTATTTGAGGTTAATTTGGTCAGTTTCACTAGGCCTTATATTTTTTAATGAGATACCTCCAGCAGGTTTATGGTTTGGAGCAGCATTAATTTTAGGAGCATCAACCTATATTGGTGTAAGACAAGCAAAAAAGAAGAAAGATGAATTAAATACAAACACAAATATTAATATTTAAAATTATCTTCCTCCAGAAACAGGAACAATTGAGCCTGAAATATAGCTAGACTGTTCAGAAAGCAACCACATTACCGTTTGTGCAACTTCTTCTGCCCCGCCAACCCTTCCTAATGGAACAGACGGCATTAATCTATCAACTCTTGATGCATCTCCAGCTTTAGCATGTATTTCGGTATCAATTAAACCTGGAGCAACTGCGTTAACTCTTATTCCATGTTTACCCAATTCTTTAGCCATTCCATAAGTTAAGGAATGAATAGCCCCTTTAGACATTGCATAATGGATAAACTCTCCTCCTCCACCAATATCAGCTGCTATTGATGACATATTTACAATTGCACCATATTTTTGATTTATCATTATCTTTGCAGTTTCTTGAGCAACAAAAAATGCTCCTGAAACATTAGTATCTATTAATAACTTTAAATCTGCTGGATCCAAATCTTGAATAGGAGATATAGGTCCTGTAATACCCGCATTATTAAAGACACCATCGAGAGTTCCAGATTTATCTATAAACTTCTCAAACATATCTTTAACGGCTATATCGTCAGCTACGTCACATTTTAAAATAATTCCATCACCACCGTGTGACTTCACAGCTTCCAAACAACTCTCAGCTGCATCTGAGTTTTTGCTATAATTGATACCAACAAATGATTTCTTTTTTGCGGCTTCAATCGCTGTAGCTCTTCCAATACCTTGACTTGCGCCTGTTATTAAAATATTTGTCATTGCGTTTTCCTTTATATAAAAATTTTGTTATATTTTTTTAAATTTGTTCTTAAAAATATCTATTATCTCAGAATTTACTGGTCTTGCTGGATCCTTCCCATCAAAAATATCCAAAAGCTGGGTTGCTACAAATGCAGACATTTTTTTACGACTATCTTTAGTTACACCTGCTGTATGAGGACTAGCTATTACATTTTCTAATTTAAGTAATTTATGCTTTGGTGATGGTGGCTCATAATCCCATACATCTAGCCCTGCACCAGCTAAATGTCCTTGAGTTAAAGACTCATATAAATCATCTTCATTGTGAATTGATCCTCTTGCAGTAGTTACAAAATAACTACCTTTTTTCATTTTTTTAAACCAATTTTTATTAATCATGTTTTTTGTTTCTTTATTTAATGGTACGTGAACAGAAATCACGTCACTTTTCATTAATAAATCACTTAATTCTGTTTTATTGGCATATTTTGTATCAAATAAACTATCTTTTATATATGGATCATAAGCTAATATTTCGCAGTTAAATGCTAATTTACATATTTCAGCGACCCTACTACCAGTATTACCTAAACCAATTATTCCAACTGTTTTATTTAAAAGATCTCTTCCCATTAAATTAGTTCTAGGTTCATCCCAGCCTCTTCTTAACGCATGATCAGATTCACCAATCCTTTTAAATAAATTTAGAATCATAGCCACTGCATGTTCTGCAACACCTTCAGCGTTTCCTCCTGTTTGATTTACTACTAAAACACCAGCATCCGTGCACGCAGACACATCAATTGTGTCATATCCTGCACCAGATGAGGATACTAAGATTAAATTAGGAGTTTTTTTTAAAAACTTTTTATCAACTTGTAAATATTTTGGAACTTCATCTCTAGCTGCCCCAACTTGGTATGCATCAGCAGTTCTTAAAATTGAGAAACATTTTTCTTCACTATCTGAACTGTTAATTTTAATAACATCTACTTTTTTTTGATCGTGAAGGATGTCTAAACCATTTTGAGCGGGCAAGGTATCTAAATAGACAATTTTAGGCATTTTTTTCTCTGCTAATAATTTTATTAATAATTATATGATATTCATTTTTATTATTGATGCAAAGCAAATGAAGATTGATTTTTTTGAATTATAATTTTTTTAACCAAATTCTATAATTTGTTTTTTGTACCTTTTGTCTTCTTGCTGATGATTTTGTTCATCATCTTCTGAGTTTAATTGATCATTAATAATCTTGCTTATTGTAGGAAAATCTGTCTGAGATAAATATTTACTATGATCCCAAAATGACGACCTCATAAGTGCCTTAGAACAATGCATAAAAATTTCTTCAATATTGATAATTATACAAGTTTTAGGAATGTTATTATTAATTTCAAATTGAGCTCTGATTTCTAAACTATCTTCTATGAATGCATTGCCGTTAATTCTTAAGACCGTATTTATGCCAGGAATAAAAAATAAGGTACCAACCGATGGATCAAAAATAATATTTTCAAGAGTATCCAGCCTATTATTACCTGATCGATCTGGGATAATAATAGTTTTATCATCCTGTATTTTAACAAAACCGACACTATCTCCTCGTGGGGAAACATCAGCATGTCCATTTTTACCTTTAGAAGATATAACAACAAAAGGAGACAAGTTTATGAAATTTTTAGAATGTTTTTCTAAGCTATTTATTACCTTTAAAGCAGCTCTACCTTTTGAATAATTATAGATACTCCTAAGTTGTTCTATATTGCTAACCACACCCATTTTTTAAAAAATCCCTTTTATAAATTCATTTTTAAATTAAACTTTATTTTAAAGGAATATGCCATATTTATATTTAACTTATAGGAGACTATTATGATTAATAGAATTTTAATTCCCGATATACTACAACCAGTAAGTCATTATTGTCATGCTGTCGAAGCTAATGGTATTATTTGGGTTTCTGGACTTGTAGGTATGAACTTTGACGGGACTATTCCAGAAAATACTAAAGAACAATTTGATATTGCAATGAAAGATTTAGATACTTGTCTAGTGGCGGCTGGAGGCTCTTGTTCTGATGTTGTTAAAGTTAGAGTGTTCTTAACAGACATTAACGATAGAACCATTATTAATCCAAAAAGAATCGAGTATTTTGGAGAACATAAGCCTGCTTCTACCTTACTTGAAATTTCTGCTTTGGTAGATCCCCGAATGAAGGTTGAGATTGAGGCTGAAGCTGTAATAATAAAATAATAATTTAGGGTATAATAATGAATCTTATAAAAATAAGTGCTGTTAATGCATTAGAAATGATGAAAAGAGGGGAACTAACTTCCGAAGAATATGTTAATGCTTTTTTAGAACACATAAAAGCTCGTGAATCGGAAGTAGGGGCCTGGATTTTTTTAGACCCTGAACTTGCACTTGAACAAGCTAGGCATGCAGACAAAAGATGGAAAGAAAAGACCCCTGGTATATTAAATGGCCTTCCAATAGGCATAAAGGATATCATTGACACAAAAGATATGCCAACAGAAAACGGATCTCTTATACATAAAGGTAGAAGGCCGTCTGAAGATGCACATCTAGTTAAACTACTCAGAGATGCTGGTGCTGTCATTATGGGAAAATGCGTTACTACAGAATTTGCTTTATCTGCACCAGGAAAAACTAAAAATCCTAAAGACTTAGAGTGTACTCCTGGAGGTTCATCGTCAGGTTCAGCTGCGGCTGTTTCAGATTATATGATCCCACTAGCTATTGGCTCTCAAACAGGTGGATCCGTTTTGAGACCGGCTTCGTTTACCGGCGTTTTAGGACTTAAACCTACTTTTGGAACAATATCAAGGTCTGGAATGTCACCAATTTCTGAAAGGTTAGATCATCCTGGTATATATGCAAATTCTACCGATGACATAAAATTAGTTGCTTCAGTTATTTTGTCTTATGACAAAAAAGATTTAGACATGGACAGCAACTATAATTTCAAAACAAAAAGTAGAATTAAAAGCCCACTTAAATTTGCATTTGTTAAAGGACCAGTATGGGGTTCTGGTGATGAAGACATGAAAGAAGCAATCCAAAAATATGTTAATGATACTCATTTAGATGTTACTTCTATAGAGCTTGGAGATGATTTTAAAGAAGCAGCAAAATGTCATGAAATTATTATGAATGGATCAATTTCAAAGTCATTGGGAAATTATTACAAAACAAATAAATCAAAGCTTCATCCATTTACATTAAATAGAATTGAAGCCGGCATATCAGTTTCAGCAAAGAGTTATATTGAAGCAATTGAAAAGGGAAAAAAAATGAAGCAAGCTTTAAGTGAAATCTTTGAAAAGTTTGATGCTATAATTACGCCAGCAGCACCAGGTCAAGCACCAAGAGATCTTTTGAATACTGGAAATGCTATATTTAATGGTTATTGGACTATGTTGGGCGTGCCTGCAATTAGCTTACCTCTTTTAAAAGGAAAAGATGATTTACCAATTGGGGTTCAGATTATAACTTCCTGGAATAAAGAGGCTGAATTACTGGATATATCAAATATAATATTAAGTCAGACATAAAAAAAACTTGCTGAAATTTCTTTCAGCAAGTTTAAATTTAATTAAAAATTTTGAGTTTAAAGCATTCCCATTTTCTTCATGAAAGCTAACTGTGAATTAAGAGCTTCTCTAGCTAAAGGACTCTTCTTAGCATAGTTTTCCCAAGCACCAACTGAGATCTTACGAAACTTATCTCTTTCTTCTTGTGCCCAATCAACTACAGTAATATCACCACCAGCTTTATGCTTAGCAACTAATTCTTTATCCTCAATGTCAGCAGCTCTTCTCATTTCAGTATAAGCGGCAATATACCAAGTTTCTAAAGCAACTTGATTATCTTTTGATAACTTATTGAATAGCTTCTTATTCATTATGAATTGAAGATTAGCCATTGAGTGAATACCAGGATAAATTGGAAATTTTGCAATTTTATGCATTCCAGATGCGTTATTGTTTACATAAGCAGATGCATCTGCCGCGTCAACAATACCTTTTTCTAGAGAAGTATAAACTTCTGAGAAAGGAATTGAAGATGGTGAAGCACCAACAAGTCTAAAAACTTCTGCAGCTAGACCTTCAGGTGATCTGATTTTAACGCCTTTAAGACCTGCAACAGTCGTAATCTTATTTTTTGAAACTAATGCTTCTCTAGAGTATGGGCTACATCCAATAACGTGAATTTTACCTGAGGTTACTTTCAAAGTATCATACATTTTCTGAAGTATCTCTTTACCACCACCATGCATACAATATGTTTGAAGTTGCTCAGGAGTATCCCAACCAGCGATCAAATCACCTATCATTGCAAATGCAGGATCTCTTCCTGCAAAATAAGAGATAGCATTTAAGTCACCATCTAAAATACCATTAGCAACAGCGTCAATTGTCTCTCTGTGAGGAACAACAGCTTTAGTTGGTAATACAGTTATAGATAGCGCACCACCTGTCATTGCTTTAAGACGAGGTGCATAATTTTCAGTCATAAATAAATGAGCCCAGTCCCCTGATTTTGAACTTGCTTGCACTTTTATGTTTTTAGCATTTACATCAGACACCATTATAGATGCTGCAACTGCAATCCCTAATATACCTGTTAATTTAGTTTTCATTCAAAACTCCTACTTAAGTTAATTAATAAACTTACATAAATCCATCGGCAATTGAAAACATTGCATAAATAATAAGTGCACCTAAAATAAATCCACCTATCCAGCCCCAAGGGCCATAATGCTGAACGTGATCATTTCTTCCTTCATTTTGCATAAGTTCCTCCCATAAATAATAACCATGAAGAAAAACTTGATACATATCAACTAATTTCTAAAAAAATATTTAAAATCGAAACAATATAATTTTTTCCTTTACCTAATTTTTAAAATATTAGAGTATCATTGATATTTAATTAATTTCGGGGGAAATAATGGACATTAACAAACCTTTAAATTCGGATACTTTTCCTCCTACTGTTGATAAACTTAACTTTGTAGATCACATCAGTAAATTTTTAGGACTAGCTGTCTCCCAGCTATATCTTCTTTGCGCATTAATAACATGTTATGAAGTAATATCACGATATGTATTTGATGCACCAACACAATGGGCTTTTGAAGCTGTAATGGTTTTGTGCGCATCTGCATGGATGTTGTCTGCAGGTTACATCACACTTCATAAACGGCATATTGGAATTACTGTTGTTTACATCATGGTAAATAAAGCTAAACAATGGTATTTGGACCTTTTTGCTTATGTAATAGGTGTAATAGCCTTGTGGATGTTTGTTGATGATACTCTTGTAAGAGCAATAGAATCCGTAATGATGGTTGAAAGAGCAGGCACTGCTTGGAATTCACCTCAACCTCTAATACTAAAAACAATGTTAGTTGTAGGTGCTATAGTATATTTAACTCAACTTTTGGTAAATCTTTACAGACATTTTGACTCTAAAGTTGCAAAAAATATAATCTCTGGCATCGCCGCCTTTATTATTTTCAGAATAATCTTAGTGTTTTTTGAACACGCCTTTGAGTTAAAGGGTGTTATAGCAATCAACGAGCATCTTAGCTCTATAGCAGCTTATTTAGAGCCAACTAAATATATTGATATAAGAGATATAGGCATTAAATGGGCAAGTATACTAATAGTTGGGCTAATGATTTTATTGATGACGACTGGGATGCCTCTTGGGATTGTAACATTATTTGTATCTATATTAAGTGCACTGTTCTATTTTGGGTTTAATGGATTATATCTAGTTTCAACAAATGCGTTTGGTCTTTTAGAAGCTTACCCTCTAATAGCTGTGCCTTTATTTGTGTTGATGGCATCTATACTGGAAAAGGCTGGAGTAGCTGAAGATCTTTTTGATGCTATGCAAATTTTTGCAGGTAAACTTCGTGGTGGTGTTGCAATTCAAACAATTGTTGTTGCTGTTATTCTTGCTGCAATGTCAGGTGTTATGGGTGGAGAGATTGTTATGCTTGGATTAGTAGCACTTCCTCAAATGATGCGTCTCGGATATAATAGAAAATTGGCTATTGGCGTTGTGTGTGCATCAGGTGCATTGGCTACTCTTATTCCTCCAAGTATTATTATGATCGTATATGGTTTATCAGCAAATGTTGCGATTGGCGACCTCTTTATGGCTGGTGCTGTCCCAGGTCTAATGCTCGCTACTTTTTATGCTATTTTTACTCTTATCAGATGTTATATAAATCCGTCTCTTGCCCCTAACGCTGAAGAAGTAGCTGCGGCTCGTGGAAAAGAAATGAAATTAAATAAAGAGAAAAAATCCGCTGTAATGATGTGTGTATTTTTAATCTTTTGTGTGATGGGATCCATTTATGCTGGAATAGCGTCTGTTACTGAAGCTGCAGCAGTTGGTGTTGTTGGAGCAATTGTTGTGGCTTTCGTTAGAAACTCTTTCAGCTGGAACCTTTTGCAAAAAGCTCTTGCAGGAACAATGTCGACTGTTGGAACAATAGTCTGGCTAATATTAGGTGCTGTAGCTTTTGTTGGCATATATAACCTAATTGGTGGTGCAGATTTTATGAGATCTTTATTCACCGGACTTGGTCTTTCACCATTAGCCGTTGTTGCTTTAATGATGCTTATATTAGTTATATTAGGTACATTTATGGAATGGATAGCAATTGCTTTTATAACAGTTCCAGTATTTGCGCCAGTCGTTGTCGGCATGGCTCCTGAACTTGGATTAGACCCTGCTTGGGCAGCTGTATGGTTTGGTGTATTGTTTGTTATGAATATACAAATTTATTTCTTGTCTCCACCTTTTGGCCCAGCATGTTTTTGGTTAAAATCTGTAGCTCCTCCTGAGATAGAGTTACAAGAAATCTTTATGGCTGTGCTACCTTTCATTGGATTACAGATAATTGGCATGATGTTAGTATTGTTTATTCCAGATATAGCTCTGTGGTTTCCTAAGATGTTATCTGGATAAAAAAAAATTTTTAAGTAATAAATGGTGCAAGCTGGAGCCAACCATCAAAAGTCATAGTAGCTGACAAGTAGATTAGAAACGCTAAGCCCAAGTAAGATAACCATTTAAATCTTATCAATAACTTAACGATGGCGGTTGCAAATACCGCCATTATTAATATAGCAAAAGCAATACCTAATATTAATAGAGTTTTATTATCTCTGGCTATGGCTGTTATAGCTATAACATTATCTAAAGACATAGAAACATCAGCTATAATAATAGTTGTTAAGGCAGCTTTCATACCTTTGCCAGACAAGTCAACTCCAGAAGTATGATCATCCTTTTTTTCAGACGAGAATTCTTTAATATCTTTATAAAATTTCCAGCATACCCAAAATAAAAGAAGGCCACCTAATAATAACAGTCCTGGAACACTTATTAAATAAGAAGCAACTAAAGCAAATAAAATACGTAAAATTGCAGCCGCCATTAAACCAATAAAAATTACTTTTTTTCTATTTTTCTCTGGAACTGTTGCAGCCGCCATTCCAATAATAAGCGCATTGTCACCTGATAATACAATATCGGCTATTATTATTTGTGATACATCTAAAAATAACTCTAACAAATTTATTTTCCTTAAATTTGATGTTTCTTAACACTGTTTAATTTATTTATCAATTAGCTGAACAACTAAATTTAATTCCTTTTTAATTTGATCATGAAATATAAATGTCTAATATGGTCATCTAGAAACAAGGGAAAAAAATGAGTAATAATTATGACTATATTATAGTTGGAGCTGGTTCAGCCGGTTGCGCTGTAGCAAATAGATTATCTGAAAACCCTCAAAATAATGTTTTATTAATAGAAGCTGGTAGAGAATCTCATCCAGTAACAAGACTTCCTGCAAGTTTTGCCCTCTTAATTGATAATCCTCTAGCAAATTGGAGGTACAGATCTGAACCAGAAGAGAGTACGGGAAATAGAGAAATACCTATACCAAGAGGAAAATTACTTGGAGGATCTAGCGCTATAAACGGTTTGGTATATGTTAGAGGTAATAAGTTAGATTATGATACATGGGCTCAAATGGGCAATACTGGCTGGTCATATGATGATGTTTTACCTTTTTTCAAAAAAATGGAAAATTACCAAGGCGAACTATCAGAAATAAGAGGAGGAGACGGCCCTCTTAAAGTTTCTGAAGTAACCGATAGAAATCCAATATATGATGGTTTATTTAAAGCAGCTCAAGAAAACAACATTCCAGTTAACAAAGATTATAATGGTGATGATCAAGAAGGCATCAGTTACACACAAACGACAATTTACAAAGGTGAGAGAATGAGTGCAAAGGTAGCATATTTATCACCAATTAAATCGAGAAAAAACCTAACCATTATCACTAATTCGCTGGTAACAAAATTATTATTTGACGGCAAGCAATGTGTTGGGGCAGAGGTTAAAAATAAAAATAAAATAATACAATATAGCGCCGCTAAAGAAGTTATTTTATGCGGAGGAGCAATTAATTCCCCTCAAGTTTTAGAATTGTCAGGCATTGGTGATCGTTCAATTTTAGAAAGTAAAGGAATTGAACTAATTCATGAACTAAAAGGTGTGGGAGAAAATTTAAGAGATCATCTTGGTCCTAGATTGGTTTATAATATTACAAAACCAGGCATAGCATATAATGACAAAGCCAGAGGCGTTAATTTAATCAAACAAGTATTTAAATACGTATTCCAAAGAGACGGTTTTTTAACCCTTCCATCAGCACCAGTCATTGGTTTTTTTAAAACTAGAAAAGAATTGGCCGTACCAGATATTCAAGTACATTTTATTCCATACAAAGTAGTTTTAAATAATGGAAAAAGAACATTAGGCAAAGAACCAGGAATTACATGTACAGTCAATCAAAACTTACCTGAAAGTAAGGGAAGCATTCATATTAAATCCACTAACCCTGAAGAATACCCAAGTATTAAGTATAATTTTCTATCTAACCAGTTAGATAAAGATACACTTATAGCTGGAGTTAAATTAATAAGAAAACTGATGCAATCAGAAGCAATGAAAGAGTTTTGTGATAACGAAATACAGCCTGGGTACGAGTTTTCTTCTGATGATCATATATTAGATTTCATTAAAAATAAGGCTGAAACTCTTTATCATCCCTCTGGAACTTGTAAAATGGGTTTTGATCAAAATGCTGTAGTTGATAAAAACTTAAAGGTACATGGAATTAAAGGACTTCGCGTTGCAGATGCATCTATTATGCCGACGTTAGTTTCTGGAAATACTAATGCGGTTTGTATGATGATTGGAGAACGCTGCGCAGATTTCATCATTAACGGTTAAAAAAAGCTGGTTAATTTCTAAATGGTTAATGAAGAAGATGTAGAGGTATTTTGGACTAGAGGTGACATACACTCTAGAGTCCATTTGGCTCTGACAAAAGCAAATTTAGTTGATAAAAAACTAGAAATTGAAGAGTTGTTTCCTATAGACCAATATCACGCACGAGGAATAGCTGCCACAGTTGACCTTGGCAAAAGGATGCCAATTAAAAAAAATCAGAGTATCTTAGATATTGGCTGCGGCCTTGGTGGTCCGGCTAGATATTACGCAAAAGAATTTGAATGTATTATTACTGGGATTGATATCACTCCCAGCTTTGTTGAAATAGGCAATGAATTTAATAAAATCACTTCAATGTCAAATAAAGTTGAACTCAAAGTTGGAAATGGAGAAATTTTAGATTTTAAAAATGAAACTTTTGATGGTGCTTACTCTCAACACGTTACAATGAATATTTCTGAGAGAGAAAAATTCTTTTCTGAAGCTTTTAG
>JADHQW010000008.1 GCA_016777705.1 Alphaproteobacteria bacterium
TATTAGCAATAACTTTTTCTGCTAAACCGTTTTCTTCAGAACAATATTTTAAGAGTATTTTTAATAATTCTAAACTGCTTTTAGATATTTGAGGAGAAGTCGATGTTGATATTAATGGCCATTCCTCACGTCTTACTTTCTCGGCTTTATCTATAACTTCTAAAATTTGACTAAAATGATCATTTGATAAATTTTTTGGTATAGCCCGAATTTTTTTAAGTTCACTTATTGTTTTAGGCTTGGAAAATGAAATATTAATTAATACGTCATCTCTTATTAACCTATTTCTTGGAATATTTCTTTTTTTACACTCATTTTCTCTCCAATATGCTAGATATTTTAATAAATTTAACATTTGTGGATTAGAATTTTTTAATTTTATTTTTTTCCAAACTTCATCTGCTTTAACTT
This sequence comes from Alphaproteobacteria bacterium, assembly GCA_016777705.1. Classification (GTDB taxonomy): domain Bacteria; phylum Pseudomonadota; class Alphaproteobacteria; order Puniceispirillales; family Marisalimonadaceae; genus Marisalimonas. Next base: position 412 of record JADHQW010000008.1, read on the forward strand.
TATATAATCCTTTTTTACTAAGGTGCTCTAGCTCTTTAGTGACCCATTCTTCCCTATTGTTATCTTTAATTGCTTTGCGTATTAATGGAAATATATTTATTAAGTGGGTTACGTCAGATATTGCATAGTTAATCTGATTTTTTGATAGTGGTCTCTGCAACCAATTTGTAAATTGGTGTTCTTTATTAACTGATAATCCTAAAAATTTATTTACTAAACTTTCATAACTAACTTGATCACCAAGTCCACAAAACATGGCGGCTATTTGTGTGTCATATATTGGTGTAGGTATTTCACCCATTAATCCAAAAAATATTTCTATATCTTGTCTGCCTGCATGGAAAACTTTTAAAATATTTTTATTTAATAGTAATTCCCATATTGGGCTCATGTCTAATTTTGCAAGAGGGTCAATTGCTGCAGCAAAATTTATGCCTGCAATTTGTATTAAACATAGGGATGGATAATATGTGCTATCCCTTATAAATTCTGTATCTACTGCCAGAACTTTTTCTATTTTACATTTGTTATAAAAATCGTTTAATGTGTTTTGGTCTGTTATTGGTTTAATTATTTCATTCATAACACATTAACTTAGATTATATTGTTTTAAAAACAACGATAATTTTTTTTAAAATATCTAGTTAAACAAAAGGAAAAAAAATGTTCTCAAATAAATGTATAAATGCCTTTCTTATCATATATTTGCTTTTAATCAGTCCTTCATTTTCATCGCAGCTTTTATCACATAAAGCCACATATATACTAAATGTTGAAAATATAAAAAACTCTTTTCTAGAAGGAGGTCAAGGACAAACATTTTTTGAAATCCAAGAAGTTTGTGATGGCTGGAATGTAAGAGAAGAGTATGTATTAATTTATGAATTACCAAATAAAAAATCTGCAAAAAGTTTTTCTAGCTTTACTACTTTTGAAAATAAAACATCTACTAAACATAGTTTTCAATTAACTGAGAAAAGTGATTTAAATGGTGAAAATGATTATCAAGGTTTTGTAGAAAAAAATAAAAAAAATATTTCAGGATCTATGATCAATCGAAATATAAAAAAACTAACTTTTAATAAAAATACTTTATTTCCTTTAGAGCATTTAAAAAGAGTTATTCAAAAAGCTAAAGCAGGTCAAACAATTTTTAACGCTGATGTTTTTTTTGGAAACGAAGAAAGCAACCCGATTAAAACAGTTTCAACTGTCATAAGTAATAAAAGACGAGCTAAAGTACATAATAATAAAAATGTTTCTGCAGTCATGGTCTGGCCAATTAAAATTGCTTTTTATTCTAAGGCTGAAAACATAACAAGTCCAGATTATGAAATATCATTAGAATTAGATGAGGTTGGAGTTGTGTATTCTTATAAAGTTGATTATGGCGACTTTGAAGTAATAGCTAAACTTAAAGATTTTAAGGTTATTGAAAAACAGGTATGTAATAATTAGAAAGTATTAATTATTTAATTTTTGATTCCTTAAATAAAACATGCTTCCTTGCTTTAGGATCATATTTCATTAACTCTAATTTTTCAGGTTTAGTTCTAGGGTTCTTCTTTGTTACATAGAAATATCCAGTATCAGCTGAGCTGATAAGTTTAATTTGTAAAGTTGCAGGTTTAGCCATGTTTAACTCCCTAATTTAGTGTTATTTAATTTAATTATTGTTTAAAGTCAAGTTATGAAATGTCTTCAAAAGTTTAGTAGCTATAAATTTATCTTTTTCTTCTTCTTTTAATTTTTTTTACTTTACTTTTTATTCCTCCAGAAACAAATTTTACAGTTATACTGCCTGTTATAGGAACAACTTCTGTAATCTTAACTGTAAGTTCCATACCACTTTTGAAAAAATATCCTGAGCTTTTACCCAATAAAACTTGCTTTGTTTGATCGAAATCATACCAGTCATACGGTAATTCACGTATAGGTAGAAGTGCTTCAGCTATTCCGTCATCTATGGATACGAATATCCCAAATTTATGAACTGATATAATTGAACCAGTAACAGTTTCATTGACTTTATCTTGGTATAATAAACTAATTAAGCGATCAATGGTAGTTCTCTCAGCATTTATTGCCTTTCTTTCTGTATTTGAAATATGTTCGCACAATGATTTAATTTCTGTTTCATGGATACTTTTATTGATTTTGTTTGAACCTTTTTGATTAATTATTTTTATAATTTGTCTGTGAATTAACAGGTCTGCATACCTACGTATTGGTGAAGTGAAGTGAACATAATTTTTCAGTGCTAGTCCAAAATGTGAATAATTTTTAGAATCGTACCTTGCTTGAGATTGACTCCTTAATATTGATTGATTAATTAATTCATAATCAACGGTCTCTTTTGTTTGTTCTAATATTTTATTCATTAATGACGGGTGCGGTACTTTGCCAATTAGAATATTAGCTAGTGGTTGACCTAATATATCTATTAATGTCTTATATTTTTCTTCACTTGGTTGTTCATGAACCCGATAAACTGTATTTTGTGAACTTTTATTTATTTCTTCAGCTGCAGCAACGTTTGCTAATACCATAAATTCTTCAATTATCTTATTACTAGTCATACCATAAACTTTTTTTACGTTTATCGGCCAATTTTTTTTATTAAATATTATTGTTTTTTCTGGTAAATTTAAATTTAATGCTCCTCTGTTAGTTCTTAATTTATCAAGGAGTTGATATACTTCATGTAAACAATTTATAACTTTCAGAATATTTGTATTTAAATCACTGCTTATATCTTTATTAATTACGTCTTCAACTTGTTTGTAAGTTAATCTTTGTTTTGAGTTTATTATAGACTGAAAAAAATTATGTGATTGTTTAACACCTTTGTTATTTAAAATTATTTCAACTGTTAAACATAATCTATCTTCATTTGGTTTTAATGAGCATAAATTATTTGACAATTTCTCCGGAAGCATTGGAATAACTAGATTTGGCAAATATACTGAATTGCCTCTATCTTTCGCTTCCTGGTCTAGATAAGAATTAAGTTTCACGTAATGTGAAACGTCAGCTATCGCAACTAAAATTCTCCATCCTTTTTTACTAGATAATTTTTCAGCATAAACAGCATCATCAAAGTCTCTAGCATTTTCTCCATCAATCGTTACTAAAGATGTAGATCTCAAATCAACACGCCCCTCATTATTAATTTGGTCTAACCCTTTAACCTCATTGACAATATTATCGTTAAATTCGTAATTTAAATCATTTTCTTTAATTGCTAAAAAGGAAAATGTTTTTGGATCAAACGAAGAACCTATAATTTCTATGACTTCTGCATAATTAGTTTGGTTATTATTGTTATTTCTTTCTCTCTTTTTTGCTTTAATTTTTTTTATTTTTATATTTTTTAAAGTTTGGGTCGATGCTATTTGAGCTTTAACAATATCTCCATTATGAATAACAGTCTCTTTTGATATTATGGGAATTATTATATCTTTACTTTTACGACCTCTTTCTAATTCTTGAAGTATAAATTGTTTTCTTGAGTTCATATTTACTTTTGCAAAGAAATATCTTCTTTCAATATCTAGTTTTTTAATTATTCTAATAAATTCATAGTTGTTATTAGATATTTTAAATTGAACTAATAAATGATCTTGTATATTAAATTTTATATTTTCATTTTTGAACGGTATTTCAACTTGTCTAAAATCATAATGGCTATCTAAAATATTTGCATTAGCAAAACCGTCATCATCTATAGAAGTGATCTTTAATGATAATATTGGAGATGTTATCTCTTCTATTTTACTATCATTATTATTTTTCATATTTGTTGAAGTTTATATTAACCATAGATTATTTTTTCTTTTTTGATTTCTTAGAAGTTTTTGGAGCAGTTTTCTTTTTAAACCTTGGAGGTTTCGCAGCTTTTGCAATAATTAATTCAATTGCTTGTTCTAAATTAATATCTTCTAAAGTAAAAGATTTAGGTAAAGTGGCTCTAATCTTATTGTATTCTACATAAGGTCCAAACCTTCCTGATTTTGCCAACACTTTACCATTACCATCAGGATGGTCTCCGAGCACTCTACCGAGTTTGTCACTGTTTTCTCCAATTAAAACTAGAGCATGGTTTAAGCCAATGTTTATGACTGTTTCGTCTGCTGGAATACTTATAAAATTTATATCATATTTTAAATAGGGACCATATCGGCCTATACCAGCAGAAATATCTTGTTCAGTTTCTGGATGTTTACCAATTGATCTTGGTAATGAGAGAAAAGCTAATGCTTTTTTTAGATCAATTGTTTTGGCTTCAACAAGTTTTGGTATGCTAGTTCGTTTTGGTTTTTTTTCTTCACCTAGTTGAATATAAATACCATAAGGACCTTTTTTAATTAAAACACTTAATCCAGTTTCAGGATCTATTCCAAGTAAACCATCATTTTCGGGCATAAAAGTGTTGTTAGCATCGCTATCGTCACCATTTTGGTTATTTGCGATCTGCTTAGTAAATTTACATTCTGGATAATTAGAGCATCCAATGAAGGCACCATACTTTCCTAACTCTAAGCCTAAATTTCCATTGGAACATGTTGGGCACGTTCGGTTTGGTTGACCATTCTCTTTTTGATCGTCTTTAGGGAAAAATAAGTCTGTAAGTTCATTTTCTAAGGCTTCTAATATTTTATCTCTTTCGAGGTTAGACATTTTATCTAAATGAGGTTTAAAACTGTCCCAAAATTCTTCTAATAATTTTTTATAATTTAATTTTCCATCCGATACAGTATCCAGTTTCTTTTCTAATTCTGCAGTAAAATCATACTCAATATATTTTCCAAAAAAATTATTTAAAAAAGCAGTAAGTATTCGGCCTCTTTCTTGTGGTACATGTTTGCCTTTCTCTTTTTCAACATAGTTTCTATTTATTAAAACTTGTAATATTGAAGCATAAGTTGATGGTCTGCCAATACCCAACTCCTCCATCTTTTTAATTAGACTTGCATCAGTATATCTTGGCGGAGGTTGTGTAAAATGTTGATCACTTTCAACCTTACTTAAATCAACTTCTTCTTTTTCTTTCAAGTTAGGTAATAGCCTATCATCTTCTTTATCTCTATAAACAAAAAAACCAGGAAAAATAACTTGTGAACCATTAGCTCTAAACGTGATGCTTAGATCTTTACTTGAAATATCGGCTGCAGTTTCATCTAATTCTGCTGATTGCATTTGACTTGAAATAGTTCTTTTCCAAATTAGATCATACAATTTAAATTGTTCCGCATCCAAATAACTGGATATGCTCTCTGGATCTCGTGCAATGTCTGTTGGTCTTATTGCCTCATGAGCTTCTTGTGCATTTGCTGCTTTAGATTTATATACTCTTGGATTATCAGGAATATATGATTTTCCATGACGGTTTGAAATTTCATTTCGTAATTCTTCAATAGCTTGCGAGCTTAATTGAACTCCATCAGTTCTCATATATGTGATTAGTCCAGTTGTTTCAGAACCAATATTTATTCCTTCATATAACTTTTGGGCTATTCTCATAGTTCTAGAAGCACCAAAGCCTAGTTTGTTTGAGGCATCTTGTTGAAGAGTAGAGGTTGTAAAAGGTGCTAAAGGATTTCTTTTAACCCTTTTCCTCTCAATCTTTTCAATATGAAAAGATGATTTCTTAATCTGATCAAGTGCTAGATTAGCTTCATTTTCATTTTTAATATCCATTTTCGCAAGCTTTTTATTGTTAATAAAAACAAGTCTTGCAGTAAAATCTTCTTTGTTATCTTTTGCAACAACTGAAGAAATTGACCAATATTCCTCAATATTAAATTTTTCAATTTCAATTTCTCTTTCACATATAAGCTTTAAAGCTACAGATTGAACTCTACCAGCGGATTTAGACCCAGGAAGTTTTCTCCATAATATTGGTGATATAGAAAACCCTATAAGGTGATCTAAGGCTCTTCTTGCTAAGTATGCTTCTACTAATTCGGTATTTATTTCCCTAGGAATTTTCATTGCCTCTAAAACAGCATTTTTGGTAATTTCATTGAAAACTACTCGTTGAACGGGTTTGTCTTGTATAGTTTTTTTGCTATTTAGGATTTCTTTTAGATGCCAACTAATAGCTTCACCCTCTCTATCAGGGTCTGTGGCTAGAATCAGGGTGTCGGCAGTTTTTAATTCACTTATAATCTCTTTTACAACTTTTTCTTTATCTTTGTGCATTTCCCAAGACATTTTAAAATTGTCTTCAGGAAGAACTGCACCATCTTTTGATGGTAAGTCTCTTACATGGCCAACTGATGCAATTACTTTATAATCATTACCCAGATATTTATTAATAGTTTGGGCTTTTGCAGGAGATTCAACTATTACTAGCTTCATGTATTTTAGGTCCTAGATTAATTTTAAAGAGTAATAAAACATCAGAGTTTGATGGACTATTCATTTGCAGATAACATTACTTTGATTAAATAACAATAATAATATTTTTAAATTTTAGGCTCTGTTCTATTCAACAATCTCTTAATATTTTCTCTATGTTGAAACCAACATATTGACGAAATAAATATTGAAGCAATAATAAAATAATTTTCCACTGAGTTGAAGGTCATTAAAAAAGGTATGAGAAAATAAGTAACTAATGCTGACATTGAGCTGATTTTGAATAATTTCGCTATTAAAAACCATATCATAAGAGCTGCAATTCCAACTAACAAATTAATAAACAATATAGTACCAAATCCTGTTGCTACACCTTTGCCACCTTTAAAATTCAACCAAATTGGGAAACAATGTCCTAGAACAGAAGATATAGCAACTACGCTCATAATTAATTCAAAATTATAGATGCTGAAAATTGACGTATTGGTTAATATGGATGTTAAAAGGAACAATGCTAAAGCTCCCTTGCTTCCATCTAAAATCAATGTTAAAAAAGCTATTTTTTTGTTGCCAGTTCTTAAAACATTTGTTGCGCCAATGTTTCCACTACCTATATATCTAATATCTCCTAAACCTGACATCTTGGTCAAGATTAAACCAAAAGGTATAGACCCAATCAGATAACCCAAGAATGAAAATAATAATAAAATTAATAAATAGTTAAAATCAAAATTCATTTAAAACCCTTTTTCTTAGTAAGTTGTTTAAATGTGACGGATTCCCACGAATAAAAGTAGCTAAAATGTGGCCTTTAATACTTCTTCCTTCAAATGGAGTTGGGCTAAACATTAAATCTTTTTGATTAATTGTGCTTTTAAATTTGTCGTCAAAAATTATAAAAGTAGCATCTTCATGTAATTCAAGAGTAGGTTCTTTTATTTTTAATATCTTAGAAGGATTAAGTGAGATTAAAGAAATTGCTTTATTTAAATTAATTAATTTTTTATGAACTAATTCTAAAGTTAGTGAAAATAATGTTTCAATTCCTGCGGCCCCAATTGAAGCAGCAGAGAATGGTTGAACTTTTGTGTCTTTTGATCTAGCTCTATGATCAGAGGCTATTGCATCAATTGTTCCATCTTGAATACCTTCTATTACGGCCATTCTATCATCTTCTGTCCTTAAAGGAGGCGAAATTTTAAATGATGTATCATAATTTAATAATACATTTTCATTTAATAAAAAATATGGTGGAGCAGTATCACAAGTTATATTTAATCCCTTTTTCTTAGCTTGACGAATTACATCAATTGCTTCCCTCGTAGATACGTGAGCTACATGATAATGAACACCAGTTAATTCAGCTAATCTTATGTCTCGTTCAATCATAATTACTTCTGCACAAGATGGTATTCCGATTAAACCAAGACGAGTAGAAATTTCTCCTTCATTCATTTCACCCCTTATAGATGTTGTTGAAGCTTGGTTAAGTCCTGACAAATCTTGATCTTCCGCATGTTGGATTATAGGGCGATTTATCATTTTTGCGTAACTCATTAAACGTCTCATCACCAAACTATTTTTAATACTTTTATTCCCATTTGTGAAACCAACAGCGCCCATCTCTGACATTAATCCTAGTTCACTCATTTCTAGCCCAGCATCATCTTTTGTTGCAGCGCCATAGACATTAACTTTAGGTAAAATAGTATTTTCTGATTGTTTATAGATATGATCTATAATAGAAGGGTTATTAAGTTTAGGTGTTTGATTTGGGAGAATGACAATTGAAGTTATACCATTTTCCAGAGCAACTTTCTGCGTTAATTTTAAATTTTCAGTTTTTCCTAAATTAACACGCATGTCCATTAATCCAGGAGATATAGTTAAACCATTACCGTCATAAATTGTTACAGATTTCTGGTTTGTTAAAGTTTCTAGATTAATTTTTTTTGAAATTGAAATAATTTTGTTATTTTCAATAACAACATTTGATTTTTCATCAAAATTTGTACGAGGGTTAAGAACATTGATAGATTTAAAAATTGTATATGCCATTTTTACTTTTCTAAACTTTTAGTTTTTGTATGGATTAGAGATTCAATAATTGACATCCTTACTGCTACTCCCATTTCAACCTGAGTTTTTATTAAGCTCCTATTTGTATCATCAGCTAGCGCAGATGCAATTTCAACACCTCTATTCATGGGGCCAGGATGCATAATAACGGCATTTGAGTTTGCTAGTGATAACTTAGTTTCGTCAAGGCCAAAAAATTTAAAATATTCACGTTCAGAAGGGTTTTCAGTTCCAGACATACGCTCATTTTGAAGTCTTAATAACATAACTACATCGGCATCCCTAATGCCTTCTTCCATATTATAAAAGCACTTTACACCTAACTTTTCTAGGTTTAAAGGCATTAAAGTTGATGGAGCTACGCACCTAACTTCTGCCCCCATTATATTTAAAAGATGAATATTTGAACGAGCCACTCTACTGTTAGCTATATCTCCACAAATACTTATTTTTAATCCTTCTAAATGACCAATTCTTCTCTTAATAGTCAAAGCATCTAATAATGCTTGCGTTGGGTGTTCATGTCTTCCATCGCCTGCATTGATAATGCTGCAATTTAAATAGTCAGCAAACAAATGTGGAGCTCCACTATGAGGGTGTCTTACTATTAATAAATCTGGTCGCATTGCATTTAAAGTGCTTGCAGTATCAAGAAGGCTTTCTCCTTTTTTTATAGATGAGTTAATCAAAGATATGTTTATAACTTCTGCACCAAGTCTTCTTGCGGCAAGTTCAAAAGACACTCTTGTACGAGTAGAGTTTTCAAAAAAGACGTTTAGAACAACATAACCTGATAGTTTTTTTGTATCACTGTGTCTATCTAAATTAGCAAAGTAGTTGGCTCTATCGAGTAATCCTTCAATTTCATACTTTTGCATACCCTCTATTGCTAACAAATGGGAAGATAATAGATTAACCGGAGAGGACGACGTTGATTTATGATTTTTAAATATTTTATTCATTTAAAATATCTTACTACATTCTTTTAGGTAATCCGTCTAGTGCAGTTTGTAATATCCAGCAAGCAGCTAGTTGATCGGTTCTGAAGTTTCTTTTTTTTCTAGTAAGGTCTGCCTTGATCATAGGTTTTTCTATAGCCATCGTAGACATTCGTTCGTCTTGAAGTAGAATTGGAATATCAATCACTTCTAACAAGCTTTTTACAAAATCTCGGACAGAATCGCATCTGGGTCCAATACTCCCATCCATATTTAAAGGCCAACCTATAATTATTCCTGTAATATCATATTTTTTTAGAACTTCAAGAAGTTGATTTAAATCAGATTTTAATTTTTTTCTTTGGATTGTAAAAATAGGGGAGGCAACGGTTAAGTCGGAATTGCTGACTGCTATTCCTAAAGTTTTGGTGCCTGGATCAATTCCTAAAACCCTTTTTTTAGGCAAAATGTTCAACAAAAATTCATCAGGCTTGAAGATAGGCATAATTGATGCTAACAGACTTTCTTATACATTTAAAATCAATCAATGGGATGAAATAACAAAAATGTCCAATAAAAAATCGATTGTTGATATTCCAACTGTAAATAAAATAGCAAGACTTTCTCGTTTAGATATTCCTGAAAAGAATAAACAAAGCCTAACAAATGATTTAAATAATATCTTAGGGTTTGTTGCTAACCTAGAAGAAGTTGACACGTCTAATGTGGAGCCTTTAGCTTCAGTTACTGGTCATAAATTACCTCTTAGAAGTGATATAGTGACTGATGGGAATATGGAAGACTTAGTCTTAAAAAACGCACCCGAAAGCTCTAGTGGGTTTTTTGTTGTTCCAAAGGTTATTGAATAATGTCTGATTTATTAAAATATGATTTGCTAGGTGCATCTGAAGCCATTAAATCAAAAGAAATTTCTTCAGTTGAACTTACTAATGCTTACATTGAGGCTATAGAAAAAACTTCCTCTTTAGGAGCTTATTTAGAAATAGTAAAAGATAAAGCTTTAGAAATGGCTAAAGTATCTGATGAAAATATTTCTAAGGGTGTTTCTAGGCCTCTTGAAGGCCTTCCAATAGGCATCAAAGATATGTTTTGTACTAAAGATATTAAGACTACCGCGTCTTCCAAAATACTTGATAATTTTTACCCTACCTATGAAAGTACTGTAACCCAAAATCTTTGGAATGACGGTGCCGTTATGTTAGGTAAGTTATCATGCGATGAGTTTGCAATGGGTTCAAGTAATGAAACGGCTGCTAAAGGCAATGTTATAAATCCATGGTTAAAACATAAAAAAATGTCCCCAGGTGGTTCTTCTGGGGGATCTGCTGCGGCTGTGGCAGCAAGATCAGCTTTAGCAGCAACAGGAACAGACACTGGTGGATCAATTAGACAGCCAGCTGCATTTTGTGGGATCACTGGTTTAAAGCCTACTTATGGCAGATGTTCCCGATGGGGAATAGTAGCTTTTTCTTCTTCTTTGGATCAAGCAGGACCTTTGACAAGAACAGTTAGTGATGCTGCACTTATGCTAAATTCCATGGCTAGTTATGACAAAAAAGACTCAACATCTGCTAATTTGAACATGCCTGATCTAATGAGTTATTTGGGTAATAGTATAAAAGGAAAAAAGATTGGAATTCCTAAAGAATATACACAAGATGGTATTTCTGATGATATTGTAAACTTTTATCAAAAATCAATTAATTGGCTCAAAGAGGCGGGAGCTGAAATCATCCCAGTTTCTTTGCCTCATACAAAGTATGCTCTTCCTGTATATTATATTATAGCACCCGCAGAAGCATCCAGTAACTTGGCAAGATATGATGGTGTGAGGTTTGGTCAAAGAAAAGAAGCATCCAGTTTAGACGAAATGTATGAAGCAACACGCGGTGAAGGTTTCGGAGATGAAGTGAAGAGAAGAATAATGATTGGAACTTATGTTTTATCTTCTGGTTATTATGACGCGTATTATTTAAAAGCTCAAAAAGTAAGAAGGTTAATAAAAGAAGACTTTGAAAATGTTTTTAAAAAAGTTGACTATATACTTACACCATCAACTCCAACAACATCTTTTGAATTAGGTAAAAAACAAGATCCATTGACTATGTATTTAAATGATATTTTTACAGTACCAGCAAGTTTAGCAGGTCTTCCAGGAATATCATTACCTATTGGTTTAGATAAATTAGGTCTTCCAATTGGAATTCAACTTATTGCTAACTCATTTGACGAACCGGGTTTGATTAGTACTGCTCATGTATTAGAAAAATCTGCTGACTTTAATTTCATTGCTGATGGAGCGGCCAAATGAGTGAAACTTCAAAATTAAAACCTGGTCATATTCAAGGTGAAACGGGTGTTTGGGAAATGGTAATTGGTCTAGAAATACATGCTCAGGTTTCAAGTAAATCAAAGTTGTTTTCTGGAGCCTCTGCTACTTTTGGTGCTCAAGCAAACTCTAATGTTTCATTAGTTGATGCGGCAATGCCAGGTATGCTCCCAGTAATTAATGAATATTGTGTAGAACAAGCAGTCAAAACAGGCTTAGCTTTAAATGCTCAGATAAATAATATTTCTGTATTTGATAGAAAAAATTACTTCTATGCTGACTTACCTCAAGGTTATCAAATAAGTCAATTTACGAAACCTATAGTTGGAGAGGGTGAAATTAATATTGATGTAGACGATAATAACCAAACAACAATAGGTATAGAAAGGTTACATCTTGAACAGGATGCGGGTAAATCTTTACATGATCAACACCCAAGTAAATCTTACATTGATTTAAATAGAACAGGCGTTGCTTTAATGGAGATTGTATCTAAACCTGATATTAGATCACCTCAAGAAGCGGGCGCTTATGTAAAAAAAATAAGATCTATTTTAAGATATGTTGGCTCATGTGATGGTAACATGGAAGAAGGTTCTCTAAGAGCTGATTGTAATGTTTCTGTTAGGAAAGCAGGAGAAGAATTTGGAACTAGGTGCGAGATAAAAAATTTAAATTCCATACGATTTATTAATCAAGCTATTCAAGCAGAAGCAGAAAGACAAGTTGAAATACTTGAATCAGGTGGAGAAATTAATCAAGAAACAAGGCTTTTTGATACTTCAACAGGAGAAACTAGATCTATGAGAAGTAAAGAAGATGCTCATGATTATAGATATTTCCCAGATCCAGATCTTTTGCCTTTAGAATTTACTGATAGTTTCGTTCAAGATATTAAAGATAAGTTGCCCGAGTTACCAGACTTTGTAAAAAAAAGATTAGTAAATGAATATGGAATAACTCCTTACGATGCTTCTATATTAGTAGAAGAAAAAGATTATGTTAATTTCTTCGAAAAAGCTGCAACTGGTGGCGATGGAAAATTAACGGCAAACTGGATGATATCAGAACTATTTGGTGCCCTTAAAAAGGAAAATTTATTGCTGTCAAACAGTCCAATCTCTCCAGAAACATTAGGTGAATTAATTGGTTTAATTTCTAAAGGAATTATATCAGGAAAAATAGCTAAAGATGTTTTTTCTGAAATGATGATTAGTAGTAAAAAACCTTCAGACATTGTTAAAGAAAAAGGACTAGAACAAGTTTCTGATGATAAAGAAATTCTAAAACTAGTCGATAAAGTCATTGCTGACAACCAAGACAAGGTGAAAGATTACTTAAGTGGCAAAGATAAGCTTTTTGGTTTTTTTGTTGGTCAAGTAATGAAAATTTCTCAAGGAAAAGCTAATCCAGGTTTAGTTAATAAAATGCTAAAAGAAAACTTAAAGTAATACTTTCTAATTTTTCTTTTGTACATTCCAATTTACTAATACAATTGCTATTATAATTGATAAAAAGCCAACAAATAACCTAAATGTAATTTGTTCGTTTAATATGATGGCACCTAGTAAAATAGCTGAAAGTGGATTGAAACCAAGAGAAATGGCAGCTTGTGTTGGTGTTATCATTTGTAATGCTTTGCCCCAGCAATACATCATAATTACTCCACCAGGAATAATTAACATTGCTAAGGCGACAAGTTCAAATTCGTTTATTTGATAAAAACTTTCATAGATAGAACCAAAACTTAACGACAATGAAAAATTTATTAATGTTCCTATGAAAATAACATATATCATTACAGGAATGTTTCCGTACTTTTTTAGATACTTTCCAGAAAATACTGTAAAACATGAAGCAGCAAATACACCCGTCATCATCAAAAAATCACCTTTTAACGTTTGACTAAAATTACTATCAACCTTTTCTGACATACAAAAGGTTACGCCCGTTATTGCAATTAACACTGCTAGTGACTTATTGAGTGTGATTTTTTCAATTTTAAAAAGATAGGCTATTATTATTGTACATAATGGCATTGTTGCATATAGTAACCCAGCCCTTGCAGCAGTAGTATGCTCTAAACCTAGTGCCATAAAATTTGGAAATAGAGTAATCATAGATAGCCCCAAAAAACACATTGGAATAAAATCATTCTTATCAAATTTTTTCTTTATAAAAACTGATATGGATAATAAAAATAATATAAGTCCTGTTAGACCATATCTAACAAAACTCAGTGTAAATGGATCAATGCTGTCAACTACATATCTCGTGAAAACAAAAGTTGATCCGCCAAGTGTCGCAGATAAGGATGCAAAAAAAGATCCAAGTAGTAGAGTTTTAATATTGGAATTATCTTTATTCATAATTTTTCAAAATAATTTATGAGGTTAATATTTGTCTTAATTACCATAAGCTTATGAATAAGTAATAATTATTTATTTATATGATTTGTATCAACTTAGGTGATATCAAAGAGTTGTTTAATATATTTCTATTTAATAATTGCTTTAGTATAAGAAAATTCTTTTAATCAAGTTAATAGATATATTTATTTTAGGATATAAGTTTAGTTAATAATAATTTTAATAAATAAAGATGTAATCATTATGAAAAATATAAAATTAGGAAGAACTAACTTAAATGTCTCTGAGGTAGTCTTAGGAGGAGGTTGGGTTGGAGGGTTGTTTATAGATCCTAGCTACGAGGTGATGGAAAAAGCATTAGAAATATCAATAAAATCTGGAATTAATTGGATTGACACTGCAGAAACTTATAGTGAAGGTCAATCTGAAAAGAATATTGGAGATTTGTTGAGCGCTCTTCCAGTTAAAGATAAATTTTATATATCATCAAAAGCAAGGTTAGATCCCAAAAGTTCAGAAACGTTTGAATCACAAATAGATAGAAAATTAGATAATAGTTTAAAAAGATTAAAAACAGACAAACTAGATCTATATCAATTACACAATAAAATCACAATTGAAGAAACTAGAGAAACTTTAACTCCAGCCCAGATTTTAGAAAAAAATGGTGTTTGCGATATTATGCAAAAAATTAAAGGGGATGGACGTGTTGACCATATTGGATTAACAGCTTTAGGTGATACAAAACCTATCAGAGATGTTGTAAATACTGGTTGTTTTGATACAGCTCAAATATATTATAATCTTCTTAATCCAACAGCTATCTTTAAAGAAAAAGGGATATGGAATGATCAAGATTTTTCGAATTTAGTTTTTGACTGCCAAACACAGAATATGGGAATTTTAGGTATTAGAGTGTTTGCGGCTGGTTTATTGGCAACAGATATAAGGAATGGTAGAGAAATACCTGTCACGCACATGATAGATATAAAGGAAGAAGAAAGACGTGTTAAGAGAATATATAAAATAGTTGGTGAGACTTTCGGAAACAGAGCCCAATTAGCTGTTAGATATGGTTTGTCTGCAGAAAGTTTGCATTGTACTGTTTTGGGATTAGCTACATTAGAGCATCTTCAAAATGCAATTCAAGCAGTTGAAATGGGACCTCTACCTGAAGATGTTTTAGAAAAAATTTTAGAATTACAAAAGTCTAATTTTTTATAAATTTAGTATTTTTTAATGAAATAATAGAGGTAAAAATGAAAATATTAGTTTTAGGTGTAGGCGGAATAGGTGGTTTTTTTGGAGGTTACCTTCAGGAAATAGGAGCTGATGTAACATTTTTAGTTAGGCCTAAAAGAAGAGCTTTATTACAAGCAAATGGATTAAAAATAATTAGTTCTTTGGGGAATTTGAACCTAAAGCCTAAATTGGTATTAGCAGACGAATTAAAACCAGTATACGATATTATTTTGATTTCATGTAAAACTTATGACTTAGATCAGGCTATAATTGATTTGCATCCTACGAAAGGTAAAGGTTTAATAATTCCTTTTTTAAATGGTGTTACTCATATGAAAAAGTTAGATAAAGAATTTGGTCAAGATAATATTATGGGTGGTGTAGCTCATATTAGTTCTACTGTTAATCAAGATGGTACAATAGAACATTTTAGTGAATTTAAAAAACTTACTTTTGGAAATAGAGATTTAAGTAAAAATCATGCTTTAAAAGAATTTGCAGAAGTTTGTGCAAAAACAAAGTTTGATGTGGTTTTGAGTGATGATATTAATTTAGATTTATGGAAGAAATGGGTTTTTATTTCAACTGTTGCTGGAGCTACAACACTTTTTAGTTGTAGTTTAGGTGAGATAGTTAAAAGTGATTTTGGTAAAAAAATCATTATTGATTTGTTCAATGAGTGTAGATCAATAGCCAAGTTATATAAATATGATTACGAAGACAGTGAAGCTGATGTTATCTTAAAAACAATTACAACATCTGGTTCTCCAATTAAAGCGTCAATGCAGAGAGATGTTGAAAAAAAATCTTTTACTGAGCACGAACAAATATTTGGTGATTTAATTAATAAAGGCAAAAAATATAATTTTGAATGTCCTATATTAACGTCTTGTTATGTTAGGATGAATGTTTATCAAGAAACTGTTAAATAATCTTATGTCCCTATTTTAAAAGGTGATTTCAGGCCTCTTAAGCAGGCAATAACACTAAGGCCAGTGATTTTGCCAGTGCCAGGATTTTCTGGTGTTTGAACATTTTGTATAGACATTTCAAAAACAGCACTGTCCGCATCTACTTCTACTTTATGAGTATTTCGGTTCAAATTAGGATCAGCCCATATTTCAAGTTCAGTTTTATCTGCACCTATGCCAGCAAGACCTACCGCTGCTGCGACATTTACATTTGCTGGAAAGGCCTTTGCTCCCTCGGTAGCAGATCCTTTGAATATGAGCTTTGACTCTAATAATTGATGTAATTGAATTCCATTTTTAACTACATAAGGGGCATTTGAAAGGGCATTTGGTGGTTTCCTTGTTGTCATTTTAACTGAATTAATTTTAGATTCAGATGCTGCTCTAAGAGCATCTAGGCCTAAAATAGCACCTGTAGCTAAAATGATTTGTGTGTTTTTTTCTCTTGCCATTTCTTCTAAATCTAGATTGTCAAGAATACCAGCACCACTAACAGTTATTAATGTTTTATCTTTTTGGATACATTGAATTGCAATTTTTCTAAAAGCTTCTTTAGGAGCACAATCAATAATAATATCACACTTTTCTATTAGTGTTTCTAATTCAAAGATTTTAATTTGATGATTAAGTTGTAATATTCTTTGTTCTACGTTTTCTCTGCTTCTTGAGACAACTCCATATAAAGAAAAATTCTCAACACCGATGATAAGTGCTTTGGCAACCTCAGTTCCAATTGAGCCAAATCCAACAATTCCAACCTTCATTATTTTATTCCTTTAGTTTATTACCTACCAATTGCATATCCTTGCATAAATCTAGGATTTGCAGCTCCCTTTAAAATTCCATTATCCATTGAAGCTGCAGTCATTCTCCCAAGGCTCCAATCTGAATCTACAGAAACTTTATGCCCTCTTTTGATAAGTTCTTTTATGGTTTCTTTTGGAAACCTTCCTTCCAGAGCTAAATGACCTATATCAGTTTCTCTTGGAAAAAATGAATTTGGAAAGTGAGCTGTACTAAAACCTGGAGCGTCAATTGCTTCTTGCAGGTTAAGGCCAAAGTGAATGTGTCTTAAAAACAAATGAAGTGACCATTGATCTTGTTGATCTCCTCCTGGAGTTCCAAATACCATGTAGGGCAATCCATCTTTTAGAGCTAAGCTAGGTGACAATGTGGTTCGTGGTCGTCTTTTTGGACCTATGCACGCAGGTGACTTTTCATCTAACCAAAACATTTGTCCTCTATTAGATAGACAAAAACCAAGATTAGGAATAATAGGAGAACTTTGTAACCAACCACCGCTAGGCGTGCCTGCTATCATGTTGCCCCATTTATCTATTATGTCAAAATGAGTTGTATCTCCTTTAGTTTCTCCTAAGCTATTTGGGAGAGGTTCATCAAATCTTGCTACAGTAGGTTCTCCAATATCAAACTTTGAAAAAGATTCAGCAGTTTGTCCCTTTGGTCTAACTACAACATTACCTCCAAATCCTGGAATTATACCAGGCCTAACCTCCATTGAAGCATTTTCAGTAATCAGTTTTCTTCTATCCTTATTGTAATTTTTGCTGAGCAACATTTCCATGGGTACGTTATTAAAATTTGTGTCTCCATAAAATGCTTCCCTATCTGCAAAAGCCAATTTAGTTGCTTCAACTACTAAGTGAACAAATTCAGGAGAGTTTTCATCAAGTGAATCTAAATCGTAGTTTTCTAAAAGAGCTAATTGTTGTAGAAAAACCGGACCTTGACCCCAAGGACCAGTTTTACAAACAGTAAAATTCTTATAATCGTATGAACATGGTTTTTCAATTGTAGCTGACCATGTAGCTAGATCGTCGCCAGTAAGTAAACCTTTATGTCTCGTCTCAGTTGTATCCATCACACTATTATTTTTACAATAATTTTCTATTTCTTCAGCAACAAATCCTTTGCGCCAAATATTTCTTGCCTGTTCTATCTGTTCTTTTTTATCTTGAAATTTTGCTTCAGATTCATTGATAATTTTTAGGTAAGTTTCAGCCATTTTTTTATTGGTAAAAAAATCTCCTTCTTTTGGTAAAGCACCTTTAGGAAGATATATTTCAGCTGAGCTGGTCCATTCACTTCTAAATAGTTCTTCAACAGACTTAATTGTATTTATTATGTTTGGAACTAGAGGATATCCTTTTGTAGCTATACTAATAGCTGGCTCTAATATCTCTCTCAAAGACATCGTTCCATAATTCAATAGTAATAACATCCAAGCATCAAATGCTCCTGGGACAACTGCTGGTAATAAACCACTTCCTGGAACTATATTTAAATTCATGTCATTAAATGTTTTTAAAGTAGCTGATTGTGGCGCAACTCCTTGTCCACATATAACAATTGGATCTTTATTGTTGGGCGCCAAAATTAAGGGCACTTCTCCTCCAGGACCATTTAAATGTGGTTCTACAACTTGGAGAGTAAAGCCAGTTGCTACAGCTGCGTCAAATGCATTTCCTCCTTTCTCTAAAATAGACATACCCACTGCCGAAGCAATCCAGTGAGTTGAAGTAACTATGCCAAAATTTCCAACAATTTGAGGTCTTGTAGTAAATTTCATCAACTTTGTCCTATAAAAATTTTTAAATGTTTGACTCTTGCGCTGTATCTAAGCGAATATTACTCTTAAATAAATTAAACATATTTGTGGAGATAACAATGCCTATAAAAAATATATTCAAAGCGGGAATAGCTGGTGCTGCTTTTCTTGCTTTCTAAGCAGCAGGCGCTTTTGCTGCTCCAGATATTCCATGTGGCACAGCCAAACTTATTGTTCCTTGGGGAGCTGGTGGTGGAACGGATATAATTTTTCGTCAAATCGTAGAAAAGGTTAATAAAAATGGAGCTAAGCCACAATTACAAGTTGTAAACGTTGGTGGTCAAGGTGGAAATAAAGGTGCAAAGCAAGCTGCAAAAGCAAAGCCTGATGGCTGTACATTATTCGCAATTCACCAAAGTGCAATAACTAGTTATTTCACTGGTAGAATTGATATTACTTGGGATGCCTTTGAGCCTGTTTCAATGGTAACCTCTACTCCCTCAATTATTGGAGCTAATGTAAATACTCCTTATACTAATCTAACTGAGTTTGTGTCTGCGGCTAAGAAAAACCCAGGAAGTATTACTGCTGGAGGAACTTTTGGTTCCACTAGTCAGTTTGTTTTCTTATTATTAGAAGACGCAGCAGGTATCAAATTTAAGCATGTTTCTTATGATGGTACTAAGCAAAGAATGACAGCTCTTTTAGCTGATAACATAAAACTTGGAGAAATTAATTTAGCAGCTGCTATTAAATACATTAAAGCTGGTAAATTGAAGGCTTTAGGTGTAACAAATCCAGCAAGATTAGATCAAATTCCCGACATGAAAACAGCACAAGAGCAAGGTTATGACCTCGTATATGCTGTTGAAAGAGGTGTTGTTGCCCCAAAAGGTACATCAAAAGCAATCATTGATCATTATGCTGCGATGCTAAAAGGTGCTGCTGCAGACAGTGATTTCAAAGACGCAATGCATAAAAAGGGTATATTAATTACTTACAAAGGTGCAAAGGATTATACAGACCATTTTCAAGCTACTTATGATAAATGGTTACCAATCGCAAAAAAAGTTGGTGTATATAAAAGAAAATAACTTTTACAACTCAGAGAGAAATTTCTCTCTGAGTTTTTTCCGGAATAATTATGACGAATAATAAATCAGATTTAATAATTGCAATTTTTTTACTTTGCTTCTCTGGCATTATGATAAATGACGCTTCAAATATCAGAGACCTTGGATTTGAAGGCATGAAAGCAGATGCCTGGCCAAGAGTTGTTTTATGGATGTTGGTAGTAATGTCTTCAGTAATGTTAGGCAAATCATATTTTCAATTTAAAACAGAAAACCATAAGGACAACAGTACTTTTAAAATTAATTTTTCAAAGTTTAAAAATGCTTTGCTGTGTTTTGGTATGTTTATATTTTTCCTATCAACATTAGATTATCTTGGGATGCTTTTAGGAGGGATAGTTTTTGTTTTCGGGTTGTTAACCTTATTAGGTGGTTTTTCTATGAAATTAGGTATCAAACACCTATCAATTTCTGTTTTAAGCATTGGCTTTATGTGGATGGTTTTTACATTTGGTTTAAGGGTAATGTTACCTGAGGGAGAAATTTTACGTGTTTGGTAGGTATAGATAATGTTTGATATTATTCTTCAGGCAGGTGCATCAGTATTACTTGATCCTTTGACATTAGGTTTAATGGCCATTGGAACATTAGCTGGACTATTAGCTGGTGCGATACCTGGTTTTACAATTGCTATGGGTGTTATTCTCACTTTACCTTTTACTTTTGGGATGAGTCCTATTCAGGGTCTTGCTACAATGATGGGTGTTTTTGTGGGAGGCCTTTCTGGAGGGTTAATGTCTGGTATGTTAACTGGTATACCTGGAACGCCGTCCTCGGTTGCTACAACGTTTGACGGTTTTCCTATGGTTAGAGCAGGTAAGCCTGGTTTAGCTTTGGGGTTGGGCCTTTGGTCTTCATTTTTTGGAGGTATGATTAGTGCCGTAATTTTAGTAGCTTTAGCTCCGCAACTTGCTTTCCTAGGTCTTGAGTTTGGGCCCTGGGATTATTTTTCTTTAATAATTTTTGCATTAACTATAACTGTCAGCCTGTCTGGCGATAATATGGTAAAAGGTTTAATTGCGGGATTATTAGGATTATTTGCTGCATGTGTTGGTGAAGACGAGATAAATGGAGTTGCAAGATTTGCGTTTGGTTCTGATTACATCAGACAAGGATTTGCTTTTTTGCCAGTATTAATTGGTCTATTTGCTTTTTCTCAATTACTGAGTGATGTAGAGGACAGTAGAAAAGCAAAAGCTCCATTAATGGCAAAAACAGCTGATCCTGTTAGAGTTGAGCATAGAAAAGCAATTGCCTTAGTTATTAGAAATTGGATCAATTTATTTAGATCAAGTTTTATAGGTATTTTTACTGGTATTCTTCCTGCTGCTGGAGGATCCATTTCTAATATTTTAGCTTATGACCAGGCAAAGAAAGCAGCAAAAAATAGAGATGAGTTTGGCAAAGGTGCTGTAGATGGGATTATTGCCCCTGAATCTGCTAATAATGCTACTGCTGGTGGAGCGTTAATAATGATGATGGCATTAGGCATTCCTGGTGATATTGTTACTGCTGTAATGCTTGGCGCATTAATGATCCATAATATAATTCCAGGTCCTTCATTTATTCAAGATGAGCCTATGTTAGCCTATGGTGTTTTTATTGCATTCTTTGCGGCTCATTTTTTTATGGTTGGTTTACAAGCATTCTCTTTGAGATTGTTTTTGCTGGTGACAAAAATTCCAATGTATGTTCTTGCTTCTGTAATCTTAGCTTATTGTGCGATTGGAGTTTTTGCTCTTCATAATATAACTTTTGACATATGGGTAATGTTTGGCTTTGGAGTTATTGGATATTTTATGAGAAAATTAGGTTTCCCTTTGGCTCCTATGATACTTGGTGTTGTGTTAGGAAAATTAGCAGAATTAAATATAGCTAGAGCAATAGGTACAAGTGATGATTATTTTTTGTTTTTAACAAGGCCTTGGTCGCTGTTTTTTTTATTAATGGCAATAGTATCGATATTATTTCCGTTTTATCAAAATGCAAGCAAAGATAGTTTGTTTTCTAAAATTTACGTACCAATTTCTATGATGGTATTGTCTTTCCCTTTATTTTTAATGGGTAGTCCAGTGAGGATGATAATTGCAGCAATCTTATTATTAACAGGTAGTTTTCTAATTTATAAAAGGACCGTCTCTTTCAAAACTATCTAATAAATTGATTAACATAATCTTCTCCTAAACCTACTTTTACAAAATGTTTTCTGGCAGCATCAACCCTATCAAAAACATCAGTTGAATTTATAGTTTTTCCATTTTCATCACAATAAAGTAAAGCGCCAGAATTATGGAAAAGAGTAATCATTTCGTCGCAATCTTGATCTACTACTAAAGTATGTATTTCTCCAGGTGGTTCAAATAAGTACGATCCTTCTTTTGCAACCCAGTCATGTTCAAGGTATCTCCAAGACCCTTTGATTACAAAACCATGAACTGGAGCTGGATGTCTGTGTCGAGATAAAAAACCACCACCAATTACTTTTGTTAAGTGTACCCAGTAGCCTTGACTAATATTGAAACATAAAGGTCTCGACCAACGGCCGGGAGATAATGGAACCCATAATCTATCATCATTTTTGGAAAAGCTATCTTGTACAAAAATATCTGGAATAGCCCCTTGTGGCTTAGGTCCGTTATAAGTTGCCGGTAGAGTTGGTTTTATAAAATCGTTCATATCAATCTCCCACAATTAATAACCTTAGAATAAGGTTATTTAAAATCTTATCAAATAAAAAGGACGAAGGATGGGGTCCTTCGTCCTTTGTTAATCAGATGACATAATAGCTACCTTGGGGGAGGAGTATAAGCTTTATGTTATGTCACCATCTTTATTAATATTCGAGGGAGGAATTACGAATATTAATTGTTAAACCTCTAAGCGGCTTCTTTGTCTTCTACCTTATTGTCTTGCTTAACTGTCTTAGTTAGACCTAAGCTACCTGCAGGGAAGTCTACAACGTCAGTTATGTTAAAGAAGTCACCATTTAAAACTTGTTGTCTTGTGTATCCAATATCAGCTAATGTACGGTCATCTAAGCTTATTAAAGCTTGTCTAGTTCTTG
>JADHQW010000145.1 GCA_016777705.1 Alphaproteobacteria bacterium
GTATTTTTATTGATGATGAAGGTTACGTTACGGAAGGATCGAGTTCTAACATATGGGCTTTAAATAAAGAGAATCAATTGATTACCAGAAATCTTGATGGAAAAATTCTATCAGGTATAACTAGAAATTCTATTTCTTTATTTGCAAAAAAAAATAATATAACGGTAGTTGAAAAGAAATTTACTCAAATTGAACTTTATAATGCTAAAGAGGTTTTTTTAACTAGTGCTTCATCTTTTATTATGCCAATTGTTCAAATTGATGACCAAATTATAAATCAAGGTCTTGTTGGTAATATTGCTTTAGAATTAAGAAAATTATATTTTGATAATTTTAAACACTCATAATTAAATTATGAATAATTATAATATATTTTTACTATTACCAATTTTTAAAAACTTAAAATTTTTACAAAACGAAATTTTTAATCAAGAAAACTTTATTTCACGCTCTGCTGAAACCCGAAGTTTAGGAGAAGCGTTAAATAGTAAAATTTTTTATGAAAAAATTATTAATATTTCAATACCTAAATCTTCATTATTTTTTTCTTCAACAGTAATTAATGAAATTATATCAAATTTTAATCTTGATTTAATTGATTTAATAATTGTCGATTGTTCATTATCTCCTGTTCAACATAGAAATTTAGAAAAAGCTTTTAATAAAAAAATAATTGATAGGACACAGTTAATAATTGAAATATTTGGTTTGCGAGCCAAAACCAAAGAGGGAAAGCTGCAAGTAGAATTAGCTAATTTAAGTTTTCAAAAAACAAGATTAGTTAGATCATGGACTCATTTAGAAAGACAAAGAGGTGGTTTAAGTAAAGTTGGTGGACCAGGAGAAAGTCAATTAGAATTAGATAAAAGAATAATTGATACAAAAATTAAACAAATAAAAAATCTATTAATCACTGTAAAGAAAACAAGAGAGTTGCAAAGAAGAAGAAGAAAAATAAATTCAAAGTTAATTTTTTCTTTAGTTGGTTATACTAATAGTGGTAAATCTTCAATTTTTAATAATTTAACAAAAGCTGAAGTTTTAGTGAAAGATATGGTATTTGCTACTCTTGACACTAAAATGAGTTTAGTCAATTTTCCTGAGAAAAAACAAATTATTCTTACGGATACAGTTGGTTTTATTTCAGCTTTGCCTACTGAGCTCATTACTGCATTTAATGCTTCTTTAGAAGAGCTTTTTTCTGCTGACTTTTTATTATTAGTTCATGATTTATCAAACGAAAACGTTGAAAATCAAGCTAATTTGGTAATACAAACTCTATTTCAAATTGGTTTTTCTGAACAAGACTTGGAAACTAAAATTATTCATGTGTTTAATAAACAAGATTTAAATTCAGATACTACAGACATCAAAATTAAATATATGGATAAATTCATTTATACTTCAGCTGTTGAAAAGAATGGTCTTGTTGGATTAAAGCAGCTTATTTTCAATTTACTTGAAAATAATTTTTTAAATATTAATTTTTCAATACCTTTAAATAATCTAAGCATAAATTCTTGGCTTTATAAAAACTCTTATGTCTATGACAATAAAATTTGTCAAATAGACTTTGATATTAATAAAATAAAAGTCAAAATTTCTTCTGTTAATCTGAATAAATTTAAATCAAAGTTTCCACATATAAATTTTAATTTTATATAATTTAAATTGCATGAGTAATTATGTTAAGTAACATTATAAATAGTAAATCAATTAGAAATGAAATATTAGATTTTATTGTTAACATTTTGATAGATGTTAATGAAAAAATTGTTTTAAATTATTTTAATAAACTTACACCAAAAGATATTGACATAAAGAGCTCTACTGATGATTTCGTAAGTGTTGCTGACAAAAAGAGTGAAGATTATATAACTAAAAAACTTTCTAATTTCCTTGATAACACCAAGATTATAGGTGAAGAAACTGCTTTTCTTGATAAAGAAAATTTTTTAAGTTTATTAAATGAACCACTGTTGTGGGTGATTGACCCCATTGACGGAACAAAAAATTATATAAATGGTAATGAAAACTTCTGTTCAATGATATCATTAGTTAAACATTCTTTTCCAATAGCTTCCTTTATTTATAAACCTTTACAAAGGCAATTTATATATGCATTTAAAGGTATTGGTGCCTATATATTTGATTTAGAAACTAAACAATCGAATAAATTAAATTTAGAGCTAGACCCTTTAAATAAAATTATTGGTTCAGGTGGTACTAAAGGTATACCTGAAGTTTTTAGGAAATCCATTTTAAGTAATTTACGATCTTTTACTAAAAGAGTGTTTGTTGGTTCTGCCGGTATAGAAACCATGATGCTAGTTACTAATAAAATTCAATTTGTTTTTCATGGTAGAGTTACGCCATGGGATCACTCACCATTAGATCTTATTATAAAAGAAGCTGGAGGTTGTGTCTATATGGCTAGGTTTAAAGAAGAGTTTAATATTAAATCTAAAGGGCCTATTTTAGCTGCCACTAATAGTAATATATGGGATGAAGTAAGAGAAATTGCAATTCCTCAAAGCAACCTATATAGGAAACGATTAATTTAGGTCCTTTTAACTACATTGAATGGGTTAAAAGCTTGATCGCCAGCCATAATTTCCATTCTGTTTATATTAATGTTTTTTGGTCTTGTTGCAATCCAGTATACAGCATCAGCTATATCCTCTGGATTAATAACTTTAGTATCTTTATAAACTTGAGAAGCTTTATCTCTATCACCTTTAAATCTGACAATAGAAAACTCAGTTTCAGCCAGTCCTGGTTCTAAAGAAGTTACATTTATACCTTTGTTTACTAAATCAGCTCGCAAATTCAAGGAAAACTGACTGACAAAAGCTTTAGTGCCTCCATATACATTCCCACCTGGGTAGGGATAAGATCCTGCAACTGAACCAAGGTTAATTATATGACCTTCACCATTTTCAATCATTAAAGGTAATATGTTTCTAGTTGTATAAATCATACCTTTTATGTTTGTGTCTATCATTTGGTCCCAATCGTCAAGATTTGCATTATCAGCGCCTTCTAAACCTAATGCAAGACCAGCGTTGTTGCATAAAACACATATATTATTAAAATTTGGTGGAAGATTATCTATAGCTGTCTTTACAGATCTTCTATCACCTACATCAAAGGATAAAGGTAAAGAACCGTTGCCTAATTCTGCAGCTAGTTCTTCTAAGCGATCAGCTCTTCTACCTGTTATAATTGTTTGCCAACCATTTTTGTTAAATAATTTAGCAGTAGCCATGCCAAAACCAGATGTTGCTCCAGTAATAAAAATTGTTTTAGGTAATTTAGAATTCATTTTTATCCTCTTTAAGTATAGATTTAGCTTTATTCCATAGTTTCTCGAAATCAGCTTTACTTAAATCATGCCATTTTAAATTAGTCTGTTCAAGAATGTTTTCCATAGTATTAAATCTATGAATAAATTTATTATTTGCTTTTCTTATCGTCTGATCAGGGTCTAATTTTAAATGTCTAGTTAAGTTTAATATTGTAAAGAAAACATCACCTAGTTCTTCTTCTATATTTTCTTTTTGATTATTCATTATAGCTTCTTTAAGTTCATGTAATTCCTCATCTACTTTTGTTAAAACTTGTGTTTCATTGTCCCAATCAAAGTTAAGAGAAGCTGCTTTCTTTTGAATTTTAATTGACCTAATGTTTGATGGAATATTAGTTTCAACTGTATCTAATATATGTTTACTCTCTGTTTTGTTATCACTTTTCTCAGCATTCTTAATTCTCTCCCAACTTTGATTAGGTAAATCTTTGATTTTATAAGTATGATCAAATATTTGAGGGTGACGTCTTATTATCTTTTTAGAAATCTCGTTTGCAACATCATCAAAATCAAAATCACCTTTGTCTGCAGCAACTTGAGAAATTAAAATAACTTGTAATAATAAATCTCCTAATTCGCTTTTAATATTATTAATATCATTATTTTCTATTGCATTAACTAATTCATATGCTTCTTCAATAGAGTAGGGGGCTAATGATTGGTAATCTTGTTTTATGTCCCACGGACAACCTTTGTCAGGATCTCTCAAAATTTCAATTATTTTTCTTATTTTTTCTATAGAAACTAATTTATTAAGATTGTTTAAATCTGTTTCAGAAATTTTTTTCATTTATTTTCCGTTTTTGTGTTATTTACATACATTAAATTGCATATTTAATTTATAATGTTTGGAGTAATAAATTGCCAGAAAACAATTTAGGTATTTTTGCAAGATTTAGAAGATATTTTCTAGCTGGTATTTTAGTTATTACTCCAATTTTAATAACTATATATGTAACATGGATTATTATAACATTCGTAGATACTCAGGTAGCTTCCTTATTACCGGAAAGTTTAGATTTTACAAAAAAACTACCTCATCAAATTCCTGGTATAGGATTAATAATAAGCATTATTTTTATTACATTCATAGGTGCTCTGACACCTGGTTTTTTAGGTAGAACACTTCTAAAATTTGGAGAACGAGTTTTAGATAAAATGCCAGTAGTCAGAAGTGTTTATGGAGCTATTAAACAAGTAATGGAAACTGTTATGTCAACTAACTCTAATAGTTTTAGAGAAGTTGTTTTAGTAGAATATCCAAGGAAAGGTATTTGGGTTATAGGCTTTGTAACTGGTGAAACTAAAGGTGAGGTTCAATCATTAAAAAAAGAAAAACTAATAAATGTCTTTATACCTACCACTCCTAATCCAACAAGTGGTTTTCTTTTATTTTTTCCAAAAAAAGATTTGATTTACATGCATATGAAAATTGAGGATGCAGTTAAAATGGTGATTTCAGGAGGTATAGTAACTCCTAAAATTAAAAAATAATTCACCAGTTTATTTAACCACCTTTCAATAATTTAATAGCTTCGTTATTTTCAAAAATTGATAATAAAGTATTAATTTTTAAACTTTCTTTATCATTTTTTATTAAATTAGATGCTTCTTTCCTTGCCAATTCAATTAAATCACTATGTACATGCAGATCAACGAATTTAAAATCTACATTACCGGATTGCTTGCTTCCAAGAACTTCTCCGGGACCTCTTAAGATTAAATCTTGTTCAGAGATTGCAAAACCGTCATTTGTATCCTTCAAAATCTTAAGTCTTGAATAAGCTATTGGGGTTAATTCTGTTTTATATAATAAAATACATGAGGATTCTTTATCATTTCTTCCTACTCTTCCTCTTAATTGATGAATCTGAGCCAACCCAAACCTTTCAGCACATTCAATCACCATAATAGTAGCATTAGGTATGTCTACACCGACTTCAATTACTGTTGTAGCAACAAGAATCTTACTTTTTCCATTTTTAAAATCATTCATAGAATTTTCTCTATCTATTTTATCCTGCTTTCCATGTACCAGTGATATATTACAATCCTTAAAATAATTTTTTAAATAATCAAACCTTTCATTAACTGCTATTAAGTCTGTGCTCTCAGATTCTTCAATTAATGGACAAACCCAGTATATTAATGCTTCATTTGCTATAGCTCTTTTTATAGATTTTAAAACATCCT
>JADHQW010000146.1 GCA_016777705.1 Alphaproteobacteria bacterium
CTCACGTTCCATTTGATGGATGGACATGGGTTGCTATGGAAAATGGGGCTGCTGATATTAGCTTTGAGCAGAGTAAAACTGAAAGCAAACGAATAAATATATATAAGAATTTATTTCATAACGGTGCCATTGATTTTATAGAAGTCTTCTCTGAGGTAATTGATATTGAAGTTAAAAATAATTATAATGATATAGAAAACAAGCCACAAAGAATACCTGAAAAGATTAAAAAATTAATTCTTATGAGATTTTCTTTATGCCACAAATATAAAGAAGCTATTAGATCATCGCTATCAATAACCGCGCTTCCAAAAAACTCTAAAAAATCAATTAAAATGCTTTATAGAACATGTAATTCTATTTGGAGAATTTCAGGCGATAATGCTACTGATTTTTCATTTTATACTAAAAGAATATCCCTAGCTGCTGTTTATAGTTCAACACTATTTTTTTGGTTAAATGATGAATCTATTGATAATAAAAACACAGAGCAATTTTTAGATAGAAGGTTAAATGATATTTCAAAAATTTCTAAATTTAAAAAACCTTTTAATGAGTTAAAAAGTTTTTCTTCTAATTTAAAAAACACTAAAAATACTATTAATATTAAATCTATATTTGATATTATTAAAAAATTAAATCAAATGAAGAATTCAACTTTCAGTAAACCATTTTGATTTAAAGCGATAACACAATATGCCGATAAAAATTCATGATAGTTTACCCGCAAGAAAAGAGCTTCTAAAAGAATCTGTGGACGTTATAGATAGTAGTAGTGCAGAAAAACAAGATATTAGACCATTAAAGTTTTTGTTACTAAACTTAATGCCTCATAAACTTCAAACGGAAGTTCAATTTGCAAGAATTCTTGGAGCGTCACCTTTGCAAATTGAATTAACTCTAATGACTACAGAAACATACTCCCCCAAAAATACCGAGAAAGATCATCTCTTAGCATTTTATAAAAATCTTGATGATGTTAAAGATAATTTCTATGACGTCTTAATAATTACTGGGGCACCAGTTGAGACTATTCCTTTTGAACAAGTAAAATATTGGGATGAATTAAAAAAAATTATTGCATGGTCTTCAACAAACGTTTTTAGAAAAATAGGAATATGTTGGGGAGCACAAGCTTTATTGAAAGCTCTTCATAATATTGAAAAACATTCAATTAAAAATAAATTATTTGGAGTGTATGATCATAATTTGAATCAAGAAAAAAATTATAGGTTAATGCATGGTTTTATTGATAGGTTTCCAATGCCTGTTTCTCGTTTTACTGAAAATAAGGAAAGTGAAATTTTAAATGCTGGACTAGAAGTTTTAGCTTTTTCTAAAGTTTCTGGTATTGGTATGGTTAGGTGTCCACAAACAAAAGATTTATTTATATTTAACCATTTAGAATATGATGCAATAACTTTAAAGGATGAGTTTGTTAGAGACAAATCTGCAAAAATTGATATATCAGTTCCAGTAAATTATTTTCCTAATGATGATACTACAAAAGAGCCAATAAATAGATGGCGTCCATATGCTTTTTTATTATTTACGAACTTTATAAATGAAGTTTATCAAGATGTTCCGTTTGATTTTTGTAAACAAAAAAATTAAATAATTTGTCTGTTATAATGTCCCATTTTTCTTCCAGGCTTAATGTTTTTTTTACCATACAAATTTAATAAATAATTTTGATTGCTGTATATTTCATTTAAATTATTTGCGTCATCGCCTATTATATTTTTCATCTCCCACCTAGTATTACACTTGACGTCTTTAACAGGCAATCCACAAATAGTTCTTATTAAAATATCAAATTGACTGTTCTCACAGCCATCTAGGGTCCAATGGAACGAGTTATGAGGCCGAGGTGCTATCTCATTAAAAATAATACTTCCATCAACAAGTTCAAATAACTCAATGGCAAGGATACCATAGAAATTTAGGTTCTCAGACAACTTTTTTGTTTTAAGTTTTAGCTCATCTTTAATGGCATCATTTAAAATGGCTGGTGCAATAGTCTTCTTTAGAATACCATTTTCATGAAAATTTTCTGAAAGAGGAAAAAAACCATCACTATTATCCGTGCTTTTAAAATACATAATAGAAATCTCTCTTTTAAAATCTAATAGCTCTTCTAATACACATTCAACTGCTCCTAGTTTTTCCCATATTTCAAATAGATTACTGTTGCTATTAATTCTAAATTGCCCTTTTCCATCATATCCAAATGAATTGGTTTTTAAAATGGATTTATTACCAAGGGATTGAGTTGCTGTTATCAAATCATCTGTGTTTTTTATAAGAAACCACTTAGGCGTATTAAACCCTGACTTCAAAGCCATTTCTTTTTCTTTTGATCTTATTTGAGCGCATCTAAAAACAATATTGCTGGGTATTACATTTGTATTTCCAGACAGAAGTTCTAATGTTTTAGAAGGAATATTTTCAAATTCAGAAGTTGCGCAAGCAACATCTTCTGAAAATTGAACTAACTTCTCAAAGTCATTCCATTCTCCATTAGTAACCTTATCAACAACCATCTCAGCAGGGTTATCGCCTCTAGGACAATACAAATGGGTTTTGTATCCAGATTTGGAAGCAGATAGAGCTATTAATTTACCTAGTTGTCCTCCTCCAAGGATGCCTATAACATTTTTCTCATTTGGTAATATAGGTAGGTTTTTGTTAATCATTATTTTTATTAGGGGAAATGGGAACTTTATTTGTTTGCGTTAAAATCCATTCGTTTAATGTATTTTTAATAATAACATTTGATAAACTCAGTATTTTAGCTGCATAAATAGCTGCATTAATTGCTCCTGCCTTTCCTATAGACATGGTAGCGACAGGAACTCCTCCAGGCATTTGAACTATTGAAAGTAAACTATCCATACCTTTTAGAGATGAAGATTCAATAGGAACTCCTATGACTGGAACGTTTGTGTGTGAAGCAACCATACCAGGTAGGTGTGCAGCGCCACCGGCGCCTGCAATAATAATTTGAATTTTATTATTTTCAGATTCACTAGCAAACTTATACATTCTTTCAGGAGTTCTATGTGCTGAAATAATTTTTGTAATAAATGGTATTTTAAGTGTTAATAATGTGTCCTCCGAAAACTTCATTGTTTCCCAATCACTTTGGCTTCCCATAATTAAAGCTACCAGTGGGATGATATTTTCATTATCCATAATTAGTCTCTAAATAAATATATTGTATACATAGTAAATTCTAATTCACATTATAACTAAAATTTTTTTCTAGTTACTAGTAGAAAAACTGTTATCTTCGTCAGTCTCTATTTTACCACCTGCTTTTATGATTGCATTTTCTAAATCTTCTTGAGAGCAAAGAGTTAATAATACAGGATGCTTAGGAGTTATATTTGAAATATTCCAATGGCTTCTTGTTCTGATTTTTTCAATTGTATCTTTTGTTGTGCCAATAAGTTTTGAAATTTGACTATTCTTTACCTCGGGATGATTTTTTACTATCCATGCAATTGCGTCTGGTTTGTCACCTCTTCTTGCTAGCGGTATATACTTAGGTCCTTTGGATTTGGCCTTTGTATCTGGCAATGACGAAGAAGATTTTGTTAAAAACAGACTGCTGTCATTACAACATTCATCTATGTTTTCTTGGGTCAATTGTCCATTCAAAACTGGATCAAATCCTAATATACCTTGACTTACGTCGCCATCAGCAATTGCCTGAACCTCAAGTAAGTGTAGGCCACAAAACTCTGCAATTTGTTCAAATGTTAAGGCTGTATTGTCTATTAACCATACAGCTGTTGCTTTAGGCATTAGAAGTGATGACATTTTATATGACTCCAATTAATTTAGTTAAAATTTAACACAAAAAATAACATCTATACAATAACATAAACTATGTTTTGAGTAAGAATAATTTTGATTAGATAAGTGGAATATTGATTAATTTGAAACCTTAACTTTGTCAATCTAAGAAATTTATGATTTTTTTGGGAGCGGTAATAAGTATTGAGGAAATCTAATTTTGATCTTCGATTCTTCATGATAACATTCCAAATCGGAGTTTTCTTCAAAATTATATAGATGAACTAATTTTATAATAGCTATTCCAAAATACTTATTAACAATTTTATCGTATGCGAGTGACATAATTTTACCAATTTCAATATCTTTTAAAAAAATTTTATTCTCATTATCTATATTATAATGTGTGATTGATAAATCTTCGTTTTCTATAATTATAGGCACATATTTTTTTTTAACTAATCCTTTCCACTTTACTCTTGCATTAACTTCTTGGCCTATAAAACAACCTTTTTCAAAACTAATGCCACCTAATAAATCTAGGTTGATTTCTAAAGGGAGAGAAACATTAGGTATAATTTCTTTCGGTCCCTCAGGAATACAATTTATATATCTTAATGAATTATACCAATTTATATCCTTACTAGAAGTTACATTACATTCTAAATCTATATTTTCAATTTCGATATCTTTATAGAATCTTCCTATACTTGTTTCAAAAAATCTCTTATCTATCAAAGAATGGAGGTGATTTTTAGGATTTTTTGTTACAAAAACTTTATATTTAGTTTTTTCAATAATAACTTCTTTTCTTAAGTTATAAATAGCAATTTTCTTAAATAAATCGTCTACTTGTGTAACTTCACATTCAATTAAAATATAACCTAAATCATCTATCTTTTTTATAGGACCTAAGCTAATTAAAATATCAAATAAAATACGACCTTGTGGAGATAATAATGCACTAGGCGCTACTTCTTTTGATTTTATTTTAGTAATATCAGAGGTTAAAATATTGTTTAAAAAAGTTAAATAATTAGGACCTGAAATTTTTAAAACAGCTCTGTTATTAAGAAATATATTTTCATTTTTCATAATATAAATTTAATCTTTAAACTTATTTAAAGCACTTATTACTGCGAGTATTGGTGCTAGAGTTATGCTAGTATTAATGCCGCATCCAAAAATAGATCTTTGACCATTTTCAATTTTTAACTCTACATAAGCAGCAGCTTCAGCTTTAGATGTTGCGCTTCTAGTATTTTGGCCAAAATCTTCTAACGTAAATTGTAAATCAAAATTTTCGCGTATTCCATTAACAAATGCCGAAATTGGACCATTACCTTGAGATGAAAATTCATAAATTTTATTTTTATATTTAATTTTAGTGTTAATGATTTCTAAATTAGATTCTCTATTTGCGCCTTCAACATTAAAATCAATTAAAGTAAAAGGTCCGTCTATGATAAAATTTTCTGAAAAAGTTTTCCAGATTATATCACTTGTAATTTCATTACCACTTGTATCTGCAATCTTTTGTATTTTTGAAGATAACTCAACTTCTGCACCTTTAGGTAATCGTATTTGATGGTCGTTCTCAAGTATCCAAGCAGTTCCGCCTTTACCAGATTGGCTGTTTACTCTTATTATAGCTTCATAGTCACGACCAATATCAGCGGGGTCTATAGGAAGATATGGAACAGACCATTTATCACTATTGGCTTTCTCTATTGCATCCATACCCTTTCTAATTGC
>JADHQW010000147.1 GCA_016777705.1 Alphaproteobacteria bacterium
AAATTTATTTTTTATCAAAACTTCCATCTAATATAAATATAAATGAAGTTTTGATAGTTATATGTATTTCAATTTTTCTTACTTTATTAGCTAGTATATTTCCAGCTTGGAAGGCTTCTAAAATTTCTCCAGCTGAGGCTTTAAGATATGAGTGATAAAATAGATAAAAAAGAAATTTTAAAACTAAAGAATGTCTATCATACTTACAAACAAGATAGTCAAAAAGTTAAAGTCCTAAATAATGTAAGCTTAGAAGTTTTGTCTGGTGAGATGGTTGCCTTAATAGGGCCCAGCGGCACGGGTAAATCTACATTGTTAAATATTGCAGGTTTGCTAGAAACACCGACTTCAGGAACTGTAGAAGTGTTAAGCCAAGATTGTGTGAACATTAGTGAGAACATGAAAACTTCAATAAGAGGCAAAGAAGTAGGTTTTATATTTCAATCACATAGACTTTTTCAAGAATTTTCTGCAATAGAAAATGTAATGTTACCTCAATTAATAATGGGTGTTACTAAAAAAAATGCTGAAGATAAATCTAAAGATTTGCTATGTGCCTTAGGTTTGGAAAAGCGCTTGCTTTTTAGACCAGCCAAATTATCAGGAGGGGAGGCTCAAAGAGTCGCAATTGCAAGATCTTTAGCAAATTCTCCAAACATAATTTTAGCTGATGAACCAACAGGTAACCTAGATCCTATTAGTGCTAAAAATGTTTATAATATATTATATAAATTAATAAAGGCATTAGGTATTGGATGTTTAATAGCAACTCATAATATTGAATTAGCTAATATAATGGATAGATGTATAACTCTAGAAAATGGTTCTTTAAAATATTAATCACTATTAGATTGAAACTTTTAATATGAAAAATACATTTGTGCATCTAAGAGTTCATTCCAATTTCTCATTAGCTGAAGGGATGCTTTCTTTTGATTGTTTATCTAAATTTTGTCAAAATAATTTACAACCTGCCATTGCAATAACTGATACTTCAAATATGTTTGGTGCTCTTGAGTTTTCACTTGAAATGGTTTCAAAAGGTATACAGCCTATTATAGGCATTCAAGTAAACATTGCTGAATCTAATGAGAATGAAATTGATATTGGAGAAGTTGTATTGATTGCTAAAAACGAGATTGGTTATAAAAATCTTTTGGCACTTACAAGTCAGTTAAATAATAATATAGATTACAAAAAATTTATAACTTGGCAAAATTTAAAAAATCATACTGATGGCTTAATTTTATTAACCGGTGGTATTGAAACAGGATTTATAGGAAAACCGGCGTCTTTTGAAAATACAACTTTAGTAACTAAACGATTGAAAATTTTAAAAAAATTATTTCAAGATAATTTATATATTGAACTGCAAAGACATGGCTTAAAAAGTCAGATAATTTCAGAAAAAATTTTAATTGACGCAGCAGAAAATTTTAACTTACCTATTGTTGCCACTAATGACTGTTTTTTTGAAAACCCTCAAAAATTTAATTCTCATCAGGTATTAACTTGTATTGATAAAGGTTTAACTATTTCTTCTTCAAATAGAAGGCTGTTAACAGCAGAACATTATTTAAAAGATAGTTCTTCTATGATTTCTTTATTTAAAGATATTCCAGAAGCTATAGAAAATACAATTGTTATTGCAAAAAGGTGTTCTTATTTTGCAAAAACTCATAAACCAATATTGCCTAAATATCCTGGATTAAAAGATATAAGTGAAAATGATTTTCTTTATAAGATTGCAGAAGAAGGTTTAAAAGGAAGAATCAATTGTTTAAATAAAAAATTTACTACTGAAGAAGAATTAAAATATTTCAAAAGGTTGAAGCTAGAGCTAAGTATAATTAACGAAATGGGTTTTTCAGGCTATTTTCTAATTGTTTATGATTTTATAAAATGGTCAAAAGATAATAAAATACCGGTTGGCCCAGGACGTGGTTCTGGAGCAGGTTCAATAGTTGCTTGGGCTTTAAATATTACAGATCTTGATCCGATCAAATGGGGTTTATTGTTTGAAAGATTTTTAAACCCAGAACGTGTTTCAATGCCAGATTTTGATATAGATTTTTGTCAAGATCGTAGAGAAGAAGTCATACAATATGTAAGAAACAGATATGGTCATGACAGAGTAGCTCAAATAATAACTTTTGGAAGTTTGCAAGCAAAAGCAGCTATAAGAGATGTTGGTAGAGTAATGGAGATGCCCTATGGTCAAGTAGATAAAATTGCAAAGTTAATTCCATTTATTCCTTCAAAGCCTATGACTATCAAAGAAGCAATAGAATCTGAGGATGCGCTAAAACAAGAAATTTCAGAAAATGAACAAGTTGAGCAACTCATTAAAACTGCTATTGATTTGGAAGGTTTAAATAGACATGCATCAACTCATGCAGCTGGATTAGTTATAGGTGATAAGCCCTTAAGTGAATTAGTTCCACTTTATAAATTTAATGAAGAAGAAATTCCTGCAACTCAATTTAACATGAAATTTGTAGAGAAAGCAGGTTTAGTTAAATTTGATTTTTTAGGTTTAAAAACCCTAACAATTTTATCAAAAGCAGAGATGCTTATAAAAGCAAAAGATAAAAAGTTTAATCTTAGTGATATTTCGCTAGATGACAAAAAAACTTTTGAAATGTTATCTTCTGGATCGACTACTGGTGTTTTTCAACTAGAATCTGCTGGCATGAAGGATGTTTTAATTGGACTTAAGCCAGATAGATTTGAAGATATAATAGCAGTTGTTTCATTATATAGACCAGGCCCAATGGAAAATATTCCTACTTATATCAACAGAAAACATGGTAAAGAAGAAATAGCATATATGCACCCAGATTTAGAAGAAATTTTGGATGAGACATATGGTATTTTTATTTATCAAGAACAGGTTTTAAGAGCAGCTCAGATTTTAGCAAATTTTTCTCTGGGGTCTGCTGATATTTTAAGAAGGGCTATGGGGAAAAAAGACAAAAATGAAATGTTTGATCAAAAACAAGCATTTCTATTAGGAGCTAAAAAGAAAAATATTAATGAAAGCAAAGCAACTAAAATTTTTGATCAAATTTCTGCTTTTGCCGGGTATGGTTTTAATAAGTCTCATGCCGCTGCTTATGCTCTTATTGCTTATCAAACTGCATGGATAAAATGTAATCATCCAGAAGAATTTTTTGCTTCAATGATGACAGTTGAATATAACAATAATGAAAAGTTATCAATTTTTGTAGAAGATTTAAAAAAAATTAATATTTCAATTCTTCCTCCTTGTATTAATAATAGTTCTTACAGTTTTATAATCCAAAAATTAAATAATAATCCTTTATCAATCAGATACTCATTATCAGCATTAAAAAATATAGGACATGAGGCAGTTCAAAAGATAATAGATGTTAGAAATGTCAAAGGTAAATTTGAAAGTTTAGACGATTTTTTAAATAAAGTTCCATATAGCTTACTTACCAAAAAATTACTTGAAAGTCTGATTATGTCGGGCTCTTTTGACTGTTTAGATATTAACCGAAATAAATTATTTAATTCAATTGATACAATTTTAAACTATTCTAATTCAATAGAAAAAGAAAAGATTTCTAATCAACAAAACCTTTTTAGTGAAACTGATAATAATCAGCTATTTATAAATTTACCTGAAACATATAATTGGGGAGAAGAAGAAAAACTGAATAATGAATTTTTGTCCCTCGGTTTTTATTTATCCTCACATCCTTTAAATTTATTTTTAGATATTCTTAATGAAATACAAATAATAAAATCTTCAGAGATTTTAGAAAATACATCTAATTATGCTAGAAAAAATATTAAATTAAGTGGCTTAGTTTTTAAACTTCAAAAAAGACAGTCTCCTAGAGGGAAATGGGCAACTTTTCAATTAAACGATTTAGGAGGTAATTGTGAAGTAACTTTATATTCTGACACGTTACTTAATTATGAACATCATTTGAATCAAAAAAAACCAATTTTAATAGATGCTGAACTTAAAAGTGATTCAAACCAAGGCATTAGAATAATCGCCAAAAGAATAATGTTATTAGAAGAGTATATTTTACAAAAAAAGTTTGATTTAATTTTAACTTTAAATGATCAAAGTTCTATTATTGATATAAATTTAATTACACAGACTTTAAAGTCTGGTAAATCAAATATATTTATAAAATTCATAGTCGATAAAAAAATAATTAAAATAAACATTTGTGAAAATGTTAAGTTATCAACGTCTTTGTTAGATGACTTCTCTAAAATTAAGAATATTAACAATATAAAATATTCTCTGAATTAAGTGTTTTTAAAAAACTTGCAATACCAAATAAATTAATTTATTAAATAAAAATCTTGTGTAATGCTTGGTTTCAATCTAACCATCCGGTGTTTTTTAAGCATTACTTAACATTAACCGGTAAAAAGGAAAAATTATGTCTACTCCAACCTTTACTATGCGTCAATTACTTGAAGCTGGTGTCCATTTTGGACATCATACCAGAAGATGGAATCCAAAAATGGAGCCATATATATTTGGTAAAAGAAATAATATACACATTCTAAATTTAGAAATAACAGTTCCAATGTTGTATGAAGCTTTAGGAGCCATCAGTTCAATAGCTAAAAATGGAGGTAAATTCTTGTTTGTTGGGACAAAACGTTCAGCTTCCGAACTAATTGCTCAAGCTGCCATAAATTGTGGACAATATTATGTTAATCATAGGTGGCTTGGTGGCATGCTTACTAATTGGGAAACAGTTTCAAAATCAATACAAAAACTTAAAAGTTTAGAAGAAAGGATTGATTCTGGAGAGATAAATAATCTTACAAAAAAAGAAAGACTTAATATTGAAAGACAAAAAGAAAAATTAGATTTAACTCTTGGTGGTATTAAGAATATGAATGGTATTCCTGATGCAATTTTCATTATTGATACTAACAAAGAGGCTATAGCCGTATTAGAAGCAAATAACCTTAATATTCCAGTTATTGCTGTGTGTGATAGTAACAGCAACCCTTCTGGTGTTGATTTTCCTATACCAGGTAATGATGATGCTTTAAGAGCTATATCTTTATATTGTGATCTAGTTGCAGCATCAGTTTTAAAAGGTTTAGAGAGCAATCTTGAATTAAGTGGGATAGATGTAGGTGCCTCCGAAGATTTAAAGGAAGATAATATTTTGGTCAAAACTGAAGAGCAATCTGAAGATGTTTTAAATATTTCAGTAGATTCAGACAAAGTTTAAATTAACTACAACTTACTTATCCTTAGAAAGGAACATATATGACACTTTCAGTATCAATGGTTAAAGAATTAAGAGAGAAGAGTGGTGCTGGCATGATGGACTGTAAAAAAGCTCTTCTAGAAACTGATGGAAAAATTGAAGAAGCAATTGATTGGTTAAGAAAACAAGGTTTGTCTGCAGTTGCAAAAAAATCAAGCAGAGTAGCAGCTGAAGGCCTTATAGGTGTAACTGTAAAAGATAATCAAGGAGCATTAATTGAAATTAATTCTGAAACTGATTTTGTAGCTAGGAAT
>JADHQW010000009.1 GCA_016777705.1 Alphaproteobacteria bacterium
AATGTTAAAAATTAATTACTAAACAGAGACATTTTTGAAGAGAATAGCTTTATATCCTGGAACGTTTGACCCTGTTACTAATGGTCATATTGATATCATTTATAGAGCAAGTTCTTTATGTGATACTTTAATAATTGGTGTTGCTGAGAATATAGGTAAAAATCCATTTTTTACAGTCTCAGAAAGAAAGGCACTGATAGAAGATGCTATAAAGAATAATAGTAAAAGTTCAAATAGAACATTAGGTGAAATTATAGTTAAAAGCTTTGATAATTTACTTATTGACTTTGCAAGAACTAATTCAGTTACAATGATTATTAGAGGTCTAAGAGCTGTTTCTGATTTTGATTATGAA
Source organism: Alphaproteobacteria bacterium (assembly GCA_016777705.1). Taxonomy (GTDB): domain Bacteria; phylum Pseudomonadota; class Alphaproteobacteria; order Puniceispirillales; family Marisalimonadaceae; genus Marisalimonas. The sequence continues at coordinate 356 of JADHQW010000009.1, forward strand.
TTTCAAATGGCAGGTATGAATGCAAGACTTGCAAGTGATATTGAAACAGTATTTTTAACAGCATCCGAAAGTAATCAGTTTGTAGCATCTAGATTTGTTAAAGAAATAGCCCTATTAGGTGGTGATATTTCATCTTTTGTTCCTTCAAACGTTGCTGTAGCTATAGAAAATAAAAAAAATATTTAATTTATTAACTTAAAACTTGATTATAGAAGCATTATCAAATAGTTTCATTTTTGTCTTAGGGCGCGTAGCTCAGTTGGTAGAGCAATTGACTTTTAATCAATGGGTCACAGGTTCGAATCCTGTCGCGCTCACCACTTTCCTCCTTTTGGATTGTGGTAGTTAATACAATGACTTAGCAAATAACTCATTGAAAACATTATCTAATTTAAAACCATCTATCCGATTTTGGTCTGATTTTGCTCCGAAGATAATTCGAGAAATTAGGTCAAATTTATCCCCAAAAAGCATAAAAGTGTCTAGTAAGTGTCTAGTAGATTTTTTAGAGAGTGACATGTTATTACCCTGAGTGTGACAGGTTATTTTCTAAAAAGTGTCTTGTAAATAATTAAAAGAAATTAAATCTCAATAAATTATTTACGGTTAATTGTGTTTCACTTAATTTCATGGTTATAATGTAATATGAGTTCATCAGACATAGAGCGTAAGATAGCTGTAATCTTTGCCACAGATTTAGTTGGCTATAGCAAACATATAGAAAAAGACGAGAATGCTACATTACGGGGTCTTCGTGAATGTAACAAGATCATAGAACCCCTTATAAAAAAACAAAAAGGCCGAATATTCAATACAGGAGGAGATTCTGTATTTGCAGAATTTCCCAGTGCTGTTGCTGCTGTTGATACAGCTGTAGAGTTCCAAAAACAGATTAAAGCCCGTAATGATAAAGATACAACAGAAGTTAAGCTTGAGTACCGTATAGGTATCAACATGGGTGATGTTGTTAAGGAGGGTAATAATTTATTAGGTGATGGAGTAAATATTGCTGCTAGATTAGAAGCATTAGCGCAGCCAGGTGGTATAACTATATCCAAGAATGTTTTTGATCTTGTAGCTAATAAAACAAAATATGAGTTTAATGATTTAGGCATACAAAAAGTAAAGCAAAACCAATTCCATGCTTATGATCTGTTATTAGACCCATCACAAAAAAGAAAGCTAAAGACACAATCATCTAAAACCAAAATGATAGCTATGATAGGAGGTGCTATAGCTGCTGTATTCATAGGACTGTTCTTCTCTGGAATGTTTGATATGGAGCAAAAACTTGATAGTAGTAAGATTGTCATACTGCCATTTAAAAGCTTAAGTGATACTAAAAAAGAAAAACTACTAGCTCTTGGAATATCACAAGACTTAGGATCTAAGTTAACTAAATCATCTAAGTCACTGAATATATTGAATTTAAAACAATCACCAAAGGATCTTAAAGAAGTTTCTAAATCTACAAATGCATCTTATTTAGTTGATGGAAACATCATGCAGATTGAAAATATGCTAAGGGTTAAAGTTGATCTTATAGATGGTAAAAATATATCAAATATTTGGTCAGAGACTTATGATAGAGACTTAACAGGTAAAAATATATTTAAATTACAAGATGAAATTACAAAACAAATCATTAATGAATTGGTTGGAGTAGGGGCCGTGTTGTCGAAAGATATAAATCAAAAAATTGCTTCCTCCAGTACAGATGATATATCAATTTATGAATGTATAAATTTTGCTAGAGGAGCAGTAACACCATCATTAAATCCAAAAGCAATAGAGTGTTTGGAAAAATCGATAAGTAAAGATCCTAATTACGCTGATGCATGGATATGGTTGGCAGACCGAAAACGGGCACAATATTCTTCATTTTCAATGACTGACGAATTCAAATATATGCTTGAAGATGCATCTAAAGAGATTGACCAAGGTCTAATTTTAGATCCTGAGCATGCGTTTGGTTACTCTGCAAAATTACAGATCGAATTTTATAATAATAATTGGCAAGAAATGTTTAATGTTGCTGAAAAAGCTTACAAATTAGCTGGAGATAAACCTCATTTACTTGGTAAGATTGGGTATAGTTTGGCTTATGGTGGAAATTGTGAAAAAGAGGATATATTTAAAAGTACAGAAAAATTCAAAACCGTAAAAAAGGATAGGTGTCAATTTCAAAGAGGATGTTGGAAAATTGGAAAAAAAGCCTATGAATTGGATACTGGAAATTACGCTACTTGGGATAATTATCTTTTAGCTCAGTGTTATCAAACAAGTGAAGAAAGAGAAAAAGTCATAGATGTTTTAGAACCTTTACAGCACAAAAAATTTATTTGGTGGAATCTTCATTTAGGTTTGGCATACGACTCATTAGACAAATTTGACATAGCAAAAAAACATTTAGATTTTGTTAAAAAGTCTTTAAAGGAAGATCATTTATCAAAAATAAAGTTTGCTTTAACTAAGCAAAATCAACATCTAAATACCTATCCATACATTATAGATATTTTAAAAAAATATGGATTTGAATAAAAGGTAATTAATAACGACTACTCAAGATATTGATAGTAAAATAGATGATATATTTGCTACTTATTTAGTTTGGTTTAGTAAGAAAATTAAGAGTCTAAAATAAATTTATTAAATATTTTAATATTTTTACTATTTAAAAATTAGGGATGAATGTGCTTATATTATCTTCAAATCCTTTAACTTTTATTTCACCATATTTTTTACAATCAATCTTATTTTTTATAAGAGATCTAGTTTCTTTTGAAATCAAAATTTGTCCCTCTGGAGAATTGCTTTCTAATCTTGAGGCAAGGTTTACAGTACCACCTATGACGGTGTAATCTAAACGCTTTTCACTTCCAAAATTACCGACTGTGCATTCTCCTGAATGAATTCCAATTCTAATATTAAGAGGACTTGATAGGTTAAAATCATTCATGAAACTTTTTGATAATTTTTTCATTGTGTTTTGCATTTCAATAGCCATTTTTACACAATTTAAAGCATCTTGTTTTTTACCGGCAGTTTCAGGATCCCCAAAAAAAATCATTACAGAGTCACCTATGAACTTATCAATAGTGCCTCCATATTTTAAAGCTATTTTTGACATTTTAGTAAGGTATAAATTTAACATTTCAGTTAGTGGTAATGATTCCATATTGTCAGAAATTGACGTAAATGAAACAATGTCAGAAAAAAAAACAGTAATGAATTTTTTTTCACTTTCAATCAGAACTCTTTTTTCGCCAGAAAATATAGAATTAAATAATTGAGGAGATAAGTATTTAGAAAGTTGACTAGCGATCTCCTTAATTTCTCTACTTTTTTCTTTAGCTATTTCTTCTGCGTTTCTAGCAATTTGTTTTTGCTTATCAATTTCAGAGGCTAAATTGCGACGTAATTTTGACTCAAGCTGTAATTTTGCAACTTGCATTTTCAGTGTTCTAATTTCATTACTTTGTTCTTCAGCCATTTATTTAACAAACAGTAAATTAATAAAAATATACAAATTCTTTAAGTTACTAATCAAAAGGATTAGTTAGTTTTTTATTTGTAATTTGGTGTGATGTAACATATCTTTGCATTTCATTTGGCATTGTCACAATAATATCATTTAAACCTGCTTTTTCAAGAACATCTATTATAGACTGTTCATCCTCTGCATACCAATGACAGAAAAAAAAGTCGTCTTTTCCCATCCAATGCTGAAGGGTTTCGGCTTTCTCAGTTTTTAATCCAGCAAAAAACTCTTTATCGGTCATTTCTCCTTGTTGCTTAATTATATCTTTAATAGTAGCCGGATTTGACCAAGTGTGTGTACACATATAATGTTTTTTTTTCACTGTTTCCTCCTAATATAAACTTTAATAAAAATAATAAGAAATTATTATATCTATCAAATTAATTAGAGATAAATATATTATTATAATTTATTATGTAAAATAACTTATTCATTAATTTTTAATTATAGACCCTTCTTGAATAGAAACTTTTGCCATAGCTTGCTCACTAAGACCTTGCATGGCTTTCATAGTTTCAATTTTTTTTCCTGCAATATTTATGTTTTCAAAAACTTCAATAATAAACCCGTTATTATCTCCTGTTTTAAATAACATTCTTTTGTATTTATCTTCTTCAACATTGGAACCAATGGCTTGAACAATTGCCCACAACGATGGAGCTAATAAAGTGAAATTAATATTACGTCCGTACAATTATTCCTCCTGGGCTTTTTGTTTTGCTGAAATATATGAAGCCATATTATTTGATGCCAACTCATACACATTTTTCCATTCTTCTGCTTCAAAAGCTCTATACCAATTAAACGTAGTAAAAGCTCCACTTGCATATATTAGATTTGATACAGCTGCTATATCTTCATCTTTTTTTGCCATTACGACACACATAAAGTCAAATTCTGGGTGGTTAAGATATAAGAATTCAACAAATTCTGCTCCAAAAGCTTTTGCTAATGGGTCCGTTATTTCTTTTCTGTTTTGAGGTTTATTAAGCATTGAGGCAGCTGTTTCTTGAGAATTTTTACCAGTAATGATGTATTTTTGCATTTTGAAAACGACCTTATATTTGATTATTTAAAAAACAATATTAATTGCAAAATAGTAAGAATATCAATTAAAATTAAATTTTATGTTTACTTATGAACCGAATTGAAATTAGAATTAGTTTTAATTAATGGGGGGAGAGTATTTATGGCTTTTAAATACAAAGAAAAGTATGGAAATTATATTAACGGTAAATTCATAGATCCAGTAGATGGTAAATTCTTTGATAATATAACTCCAATAAATGGTAAAGTTTTGTGTAAAATTGCTAGATCTAATGATAAAGATATAAATTTAGCCTTAGACGCAGCACATGTAGCTAAAGATTCTTGGGGTAAAACAAGTGTTACTGAAAGAAGTAACATTTTGATACAAATTGCCCAAATAATAGAAGATAACCTAGGTATGTTAGCAGAAGCTGAGACTTGGGACAATGGAAAAGGCATAAGAGAAACGACTGCAGCAGATTTACCTTTGGGTGTTGATCATTTCAGATATTTCGCTGGTGTAATTAGGGCTCAGGAGGGTAGTCTCGCTGAACTTAACAATGATACTGTTTCTTATTTAATACAAGAACCTTTAGGTGTTGTTGGCCAAATAATACCTTGGAATTTTCCTTTGTTAATGGCTATTTGGAAATTAGCTCCTGCTTTAGCCACTGGAAATTGTGTTGTTCTAAAACCAGCAGAGCAAACTCCAGCGTCAATAATGGTAATGATGGAATTAATTGGTCATTTGTTACCTCCTGGCGTACTTAACATTGTAAATGGCTATGGTTTAGAAGCTGGAAAGCCATTGGCCTCAAGTACTAGGATAGCAAAAATAGCCTTTACTGGTGAAACAACTACTGGAAGAATGATATTACAATATGCAAGTCAAAATTTAATTCCAAGTACTCTAGAACTTGGTGGTAAATCTCCAAATATATTCTTTAAGGACATAGCAGAAGCTGATGATGACTTTTTTGACAAATGTATTGAGGGTTTTGTTATGTTTGCTCTTAACCAAGGTGAAGTTTGCACTTGCCCAAGTAGAGCATTAATTCATGAAGATATTTATGATAAATTTATTGAAAAATGTATTGAGAGAACTAAAGCGATTACTCAGGGTGATCCACTTGATTCAAATACTATGATTGGCGCAATGGCGTCTGCTGAGCAATATGAAAAGGTTAAATCATATCTAGATCTTGGCAAAAAAGAAGGTGCTGAGGTTTTAGTTGGTGGTGACGTTGCTCAGATGGATGGTGATTTATCTGGAGGATATTATATTCAACCAACTATTTTTAAAGGTCATAATAAAATGAGAATTTTCCAGGAAGAGATTTTTGGACCAGTCGTTTCTGTATGTACTTTTAAAACTGATGAAGAGGCTCTAGAAATTGCTAATGACACTCTATATGGTCTTGGCGCTGGAATATGGACAAGAGATCTAAATACATCTTACAGATTTGGTCGTGCTATTAAAGCAGGAAGGGTTTGGACAAATTGTTATCATGATTATCCTGCACATGCTGCCTTTGGTGGATATAAGCAATCTGGCATAGGTCGTGAGAATCATTTAATGATGTTAAGCCATTACCAACAAACAAAGAATTTATTAGTAAGCTATAGTCCTAAAAAACTTGGTTTCTTTTAATTAAAATTAAAGGGCGCATATTGCGCCCTTTTTCTAAAAGGTACATTATTAATGTTAAATCAAGTTGAAGCAACACAAGCCGCTCTGGATTTGATTGAAGAAATTAAAAAAGACTATGGTTCTGTTTTATTTCATCAATCAGGTGGTTGTTGTGACGGTTCTGCACCAATGTGCTTTCAAAAGGATGATTTCTTAATTGCAGATCATGATGTGCAGATGGGAGAAATTGGAGGGGTTCCTTTCTATATAGGTGGACTTCAGTTTGAGGCTTGGAAACATACAAAGTTAATAATAGATGTGGTTGAAGGGCAGGGTGGAATGTTTTCTTTGGATAATGGTAGAGGTAAAAGATTTATTACTAGATCTGAACTCTGTTCTGTTTAAAATTAGCTTAAGAATTAGATTATATCTAAAAAAATGACTTAAATTTAATCTTTTTGACTAAATTTTTAATGTAATTCATTTACATATTTAAATGTTTGATAATTTAATTTAAGAAAATTATATATTTTAATTTTTGAATAATCTTAATGGCAAATATTTTATTTCATATTATTTCTGGTCCTAATAATGTCTCTAAATCAATGTTAGGTTTTTTGCTTGCAAGAACTGCCGTTGAGGAGGATCACAATGTTGAAGTTTTTCTTTCTGGAGACGGTGTTCAACTAGTAAGAGATATTATAATTGATAACTTGGTTGGACTGGGAACTGGTAAATTAAAGGAGCATATGAAAATACTTAAAGATAAAGGTGTTTGTCTATACGTTTCTTCTATGTCTTGTGAAAATAGGGGAATAACTAACAATGATCTTGAAGGTAAAGGAATTAAAAAAGTTTTACCAAAAACTTTGTTAGATTTAGTTCTTTCAACCGATAAAACCTTGATATATTAAGTTCATTGGCTCATTACAAATCCACCATTTGGTGAAAGAGTTTGTCCAGTAACAAACTTAGCTTCCTCAGACGCCAGATACACTGCTGCCCATGAAATATCTTCTACTTCTCCAAATTTTTTCATAGGGGTGCCTGATTTTACTATTTTCTTTACATCACCGAGGCTACTTGTCATATCTGTATCTATATAGCCCGGGGCAATAGCATTTACTCTTATATTTCTTGAGGCTAGTTCTCTAGCTGTAGCTCGAGTGAACCCTAAAATTGCAGCTTTAGCAGCAGAGTAATGGGGAGAGGAAGGGCCACCGGTTGTTCCAAGAACAGATCCCATGTTAATAATAGAGCCTTTATTTATGTTATTCATAATCTTTAGAGCCTCACGTGTGCAGAAAAAAGTACCATTTAAATGAATCGATATCATAGTAATCCATTCCTCGTCACTCATATTGACTGTTACATCAAAATGGCTTTCAATTTTACCTGTTTCAGAAAATTCTTTGCTTTGTTGATTATTAATTTTAATTCTTTCATCAAGTAAATCTTGTCTTTTCTCAAAGCCATTTATACCTGCATTATTAACGAGTATATCTAAATGTTTAAATTTGGTTTCAATTTTACGAAATACATTTTGAACACTACTGGAGTTTGAAACGTCCATATAATAAGCATTTCCATTTAATTTGTTAGCTGTTTTCTGAGCTTTGTCTATATTTATGTCGCATATGATGACTTCTGCACCTTCGTTAAAAAAATGCTGTGCAATGGATGCTCCTAAACCTTTAGCTCCACCAGTGATTAATGCTATTTTGTTTTTTAATCGGTTCATATATCACCTCAAATTTATGTTACGAAATTATAGGATCATATATCAAATTATAAATAAAGGTTAATATCAAACCTTGCTATTTGTATCATTGAAGAATAATTTATTATTTATGATTAAATCAGATAACAATTTGAGTAGTAATCAAGGTAAATACTTTGATGATTTTTCTATAGGTGACAAATATATTTTGCCATCTAGGACTCAAACTAGTGGTGTTTTTTCCATGTTTCAGGCTGCGTCAGGTGACAACGATCCAATTCACTATGATGTTGAGTATTGCAGAGAAAGGGGGCATCCAAATATGTTAGCCCACGGCCTTCAAGTTTTTATACAAACAGCAGCAGGTGCGGGTACGTTTCCAAGTGAAGTGAAAAATAGCTTAATTGGTTTGATAGAGGTATCAGGTAAAATGTTAAAAGCTGTTTATAGAGAGGATACATTATATCCAGAACTTACAATAACTAAACTGACACCTCAAAATTCAACAGGTATTATTGAAATGGAGGCAACAATTTTTAATCAAAAAAAAATCCTAGTTTTCAAAGGTCTTCACAAATATCTAATAAAAAAGAATTAAGTTAATGCATAAGTTTAAATTATTATTTTATATCCTTGTATTATATGAATTTATTTTTTTAAATTACGCTTTTTCAGCTTCTAAAAAATGTACGAATATTAAAAAAATTTGTAATGTATTAGATAAAGTTGTTGGTATCAAAACACCTATGATGATTGCAAGTGGTACAATCATTAATGAAAATTTAATTATTACTAATAGACATGTTGTAGAAGATCATAAACAATTTATAATTAAATTTAATGATGGAAAAATTAAAAAAGCATTCCCATTAGCCCATAATTTCCCTGCTGATTTAGCCTTGTTAACTTTAAACAAAGAAAAAGATATTCCTAATGAATTAATCTACTCAAAAAAAATTAAAGGCTTCATTAATGTTGTAGCATTTGATCAAGGTAGGAATTCAAATAGAATATATAAAAAAGGTAAAATTATTTCATTTTCAGATATAACAAAATATCCTCAAGGTAGAATTCATACTACTGCCAACAGTTTACCAGGTAATAGTGGAGGGGTAGCTGTTGATGAAAATGGAAATTTTGTTGGAATACTGGCTTCTGGCGACGGAAACATTAATGAAATAATACCTATTGTGTTGATAAATGATGTATTAAAAAATACTAATGAAATATATAAAGACCAGTTCTTAAAAACAGGTAAGTATATTAGACTTTGTGCTGACAATTTAGATATTTCATTTAATGCAAATGAAAAATTAGACATAAAAATTACAAAAAATATTGATAATTATTGCTGGAAATCCAATAACAAACAGTTAATAGATCAGGCTGGACAAACTTTTGGGAGGTTAGGGGATTTGAAAAGATCTACCAAATTTCTTGAAAAAAGTATTAAACTTGATCCAATGAGTCCAAATTCTCTTCTTTCTTTGGCAATAACTTATCATATAGATAGAAAAATAGAGAAAGAAAGACCTATAATTAAAAGGCTTTTAAAATTAACTCCTGAAAACCCTCAAGTGTTAAGACTTGGTGTCCAGGTTGCAGGAATTTTAAAAGATAAGGAAATGTCAAAAAACGTATTAGATTTGATGAGTAAATATAACAAAGATGCATTACCTCTTGCTAAAAAATTTATTGATAACGCTTTTAAATCTAATTAATTAAGTAATCATCTAAAGGGTCTGGTATCCAGCCAAATTTTGTTTTTTTAATACCTTTTTGTATGGCTCTTCTTTTAAGGAATTCAAAAATTTTATCATTATTTGCTTTTGGGTTTTTATCAATAAATCTTGAAATTAATGCTACTAATCTTGGAACAGCGTAGCTTGTACCACCTGTATATGATTTAACCCCTCGATGATCAATAACTTCCATTCTTTCTGCAGGAACTATAAAGTCAACTGATGATTTTCCTATATTCGAACCTCGACCTATTCTACCATTTTGGTCAGAAGAAGTTACCGTAATTATGTTTTTTAACTTTAAAGCAGCAGGATAAATTGGTCGTCTATCAATATCAAATCCATTATTTCCTGCTGAAACTACAAAAATAATATTATTATATTTTCTTGCTGTTTTTTCAAAACATTCCCAATCTTTTAAATTATTTGAACCCATAGACAGATTTACTAGTCTTATTGAATTATTAGCAATGTGTTCAATAACTTCTTTAAATCTACACATATCTAATGCAGGAAATCTATATGGGGCTATAAGTGATTTTGGTGCTTCTTTTGCTAAAACACTAAAAACTGTAGAGCCATGATGTCTAGGATAAAATGGATTTTGTCTCGGATCACTATCAAAAGGTTTGTCATCATTATCCCAATAATCAAACCCAAGAATAGTTCCATTTTTAATAGCAATATTCTTATGAAATTGGCTTAGTGTGTAATTTATACCTGTATCAATTAAAGCAATTATATTTTTATTGTTTGTAGAAGTTAATTTAGGTTTATTGGGATTTAGTAATTGCCTTTCTTCAACATTATAATTTTCTACATTTAAGGATTGAATTTCATAAGCTATAGAATTTTTATCATAAACTATTCTTCTTATATTTTGGAGAAGACAATTATGACTAGATCGCAATTCTATAGTTGGTTTGTTAGCATTGTTATACAAGGTGAAAATTAGTTTTTGGATTTTATTAGAACGATATAAAATATTAATTCTTAATGTTTCTTCTTTATCTTTATAAATGTGAAGGTTCTTAGTTTTCTTTATTGCCGACCAATTTTTATTTATGTCCTTATAGTTGTTGGAAACTATATTTGAACAAAATGATTTATATATATTTTCAGCATGTAAAAGATTTTTATCTATTGCACTGGCATTACATTGGAAAGTTAGAAGTAAACAGGTAAAAAAACTTTTAGGAAATAAATATTTTTTTATCATATTTAATTATTTTCTTAATGAAGGCAGGCCAACACCAGTAGCTTCAAATCCTCCATCAACAGCTAAAGTTTGACCTGTAATATAAGATGCTTTGTCAGATGCTAAAAAATAAATTCCATTAGCAATTTCTAATTCTGTTCCATATCTATTGAGTGGTATAGCATCGTGATAAGCTTCAATTATATCTTGAGTATGGACTGCCATTGCTAATTTAGTTTTCACGGGCCCTGGTGCGATACAATTTACTCTAATTCCATACTCACCAAGTTCAGCTGCTTGCTGCTTTGTCAGTTGAATTACAGCGGCTTTTGAAGTCCCGTAAGCAACTCTTAGGGTTGATGCACGTAAACCTGATATAGAGGCGATATTAACTATATTACCTTTTGTTTTCTTTAAGGAAGGAATTGCTTTTTGGGTGGTAAGAAATACGCCATCTAAATTAGTTTTCATTACCTCATTCCATCTGTCGATTGTTGTCTTCTCAATTACTCCAAAATCAGCCACGCCTGCATTATTTACCAACACATCTATTCTGTTATGCCAATTTAATATTTCTTCATACATATTGTCTAATTGTTTGCTATCGGAAATATCAAAGCAGAACTTTTTTTCGTTAACATCATTTGTAGATAAATTATTCAACTCTTCCTTATCTTTATCAACAAGTGCAACTCTATAGCCATTTTGTTTAAATAATTGAGCGGTAGCATGACCTATGCCTCGTGCTGCTCCTGTTACAATCGCTAGTTTAGTATCTAAACTTTTCAAATTTAAAAACCTATTTTTCACATTAAATTATTTATGGGATTAGATGTTCTTTTTTCAAGTTCCATTTGCCATCTAAATACATTCACATATTCTTTTTTTAGATCAATCTTTAAAATTTTTGATAAGTGCAACATAAAGTGACCAGTTATATCAGCTATTGAAAACTTTTCTCCTGATATAAATTGGTTATGTTCTAGATGAGGGTTGATCCTATTAAGTAAAATTTTAAACATTTCAATTCCTCGAATAACTAGCTCTGGAGACTGTTTCATTTTGTTTCTTGTTCCTGGAACAACCTTTCCAGCAAAAAAAGAAGTTTTGTTTCTTACTGAATGCAAAAGAGGCAGAAAACCATCTAATTCAATTCGTCTATTCCACATATCTATAATAGCTTCATTCTTACTATTTTCACCGAACAAGCTTGGAGTTGGGTATATGGATTCAAGATAACGACATATAGATATTGTTTCTGAAATAACGGTACCATCATCTAACTCTAAAAAGGGTACACAGTTGAACGGGTTCATAGTGTTGTATGGTTCTTTAAAAATTTCATCTTCTCTAACATTTACTTGTACTGTTTCTAATTGTATATTTTTTTCATTCAGAAACATTTCAACTCTGAGTGCATTCGCTGCGGGTGCAAAATTATATAATTTCATAAAAAAACCTCAAATAAATAATAAAATTAAAAATATTTCATAATATAGTTAGTTTTTAATCCTATATCCTGTTCTAAAAATATACCAAATGATACTTATGCAAATTGCAGTGAACGATAAAATAAAAATTACACTTGCTAAAATAGGTACATCACCAACGCCAAAAAAGGTCCATCTAAAACCTGAAATAAGATATACAATAGGATTTATAAGTGCGAAATCTTGCCAAAATGGCGGAAGCATGTCAATTGTATAAAAACTTCCTCCAAGAAACACTAGTGGTGTAATGATTAACATAGGTGCTATGTTTAGTTGTTCAAAATTATCGGATACAATACCGATTATAAATCCTAGTAAACTAAATGTTACACATGTAATTAGTAGAAAAAATATCATAAAAAATGGATGAACTATATTGATGTTCACAAATAAGTATGATGTAGCTAATATAATTAATCCTATAGCAAAAGCTTTTGTTGTAGCTGCTCCTACATAACCAATTACAATTTCTACAAATGACAGGGGAGCAGATAGAAGCTCGTATGTTGTGCCAATAAACTTAGGAAAATATATACCAAATGAAGCATTATTTACGCTTTGCATTTGCACAGTCAGCATAATTAAACCTGGAACTATAAAAGCACCGTAGGAAACATTATTAATATTATCCATTCTAGAGCCTATGGCAGCTCCAAAAACAATAAAATACAGAACTGTTGATAAAACAGGAGACACAAGACTTTGAATTAAAGTTCTAAATGATCTATTCATTTCATATATATATATAGCTTGTATGCCTCTAAAGTTCATATGCTAATCCTTAATAATTTTTACAAAAATTTCTTCTAGAGATGTTTCTTCAGTTTGGATGTCAAAAAGATTTATTCCAATATCATTCATGTCTGATAATAGAGATGTAATTCCAGTTTTCATATTACCTGTGTTGTAGTAATAATTGAATGAATTACCATCATCAATTAATTTTAATTTATATTTTTCTAAAGGTTTAGGGATTTTAGTAATTGATTTTTTAAGCTTAACTTTAAGAGTTTTAACACTCATTCGTTTTATTAACTTATTTTTTTCTTCAACTAAAAGTAATTCTCCATGATTTATGATGCCGATTCTATCTGCCATCATCTCTGCTTCTTCTATATAATGAGTAGTTAAAATTATTGTAACACCTTCTTTTTTTAACTCTCGAATGATATTCCACATATCTTTTCTTAGCTCAACATCAACTCCAGCAGTTGGTTCATCCAAAAATAAAATGCTTGGGTTATGACTCAAAGCTTTAGCAATCATAACTCTTCGCTTCATACCACCGGACAAAGATTTAATAATGTTATCTTTTTTATCAAATAATTGAAGCTTGATTAATAGTTGGTTTAAATACTTATTATCATCTTTTTTTCCGAACAATCGTCTAGAAAATCTAATCGAATTTATCACTTTTTCAAATGGTTCAAGTGCTAATTCTTGGGGTACAAGTCCTATAATTTCTCTTGTTTTCCTATAATCTTTTATTACATCAAATCCATTAACCTCAATTTTACCTGAGGTAATAGAAGTTAAGCCACAAATAGTAGATATTAATGTAGTTTTCCCTGCTCCATTAGGGCCTAGAAGAGCAATTATTTCACCTTGGTTAATATTTAAATTTAAGCCATTTAAGGCTAAAAATTTATTATCATATTTTTTAACTAAACTTGAAACTGTAATAATTTCTGACAACTTTACATCCATAAAAAATTAAATATTTTTATATATATTTAAAATTAAAATTACATTAACAATTTACAATAGATTTGTATGTTTAAATCAGAAAAAACTTCAAAAATATAAAATAATTTATATATAGATTTTATCTATCAATAAAATTTTACTTAGAATTCAATGGATATGGCTTCTGATCTTTACTTAAATCAATTCTTAAACATGTAATATATGAACTGTTAATAATTATCTCATAAATATAATTTTCATAAAAATAATTTGTATATTGTGTTTTATTTTTTAAAGAACTCTTACCCATATCCTTTCCATTTGCAATTGCCTCTATACATTTATTATAAGGAGGAGACAAATCCACATTAGATTTAAAATTCCAACTAGCAGAAATAGCTTTTGTAGAAATTAAACAGGTCATTGCAATAATAAAAAATCTCATTTTATTTACTCTTTGATTTAAGTGACTAAAATTATTTCTCTACATTAATGCGCAATAAATTGATATAATTATATTTATATTTTTTTATAAGGTTTTTTATGTCAGGTGAATTGTTTATTACTGGCGCAGGTGTTAGTGCAAGCAGTGGTATACCAACATTTAGAGGAAATGATGGCTTTTGGACTGTAGGAAGTAAAAATTATACTCCTCAAGAAATGGCGACAAGGATAATGTACGAAAATAATCCTGCTGACTTTCTATTGTGGTATTTTAAAAGATTCGCATCATATAGAGATGTAAAACCTAATACTGTTCATTATTGGTTAGCAAATAAACAATTAATAACTCAAAACATTGATGGTTTAGATGGGCGTGCTGGAAATAAAAATCACATATCTATTCATGGTAGATTGGATAAAGTTGTGCTTTATCAAAATGAAATGGATGTACAGTCACCTTTTGATGCCAATTGGAATGAAATTGATCTTTCATTAAATCCTAATGATGAAGAGTTAAAAAAAAAATTATTGGATAAATTTAAAATAAATTTAAATAATTACAATATTTTATCACCAAAACTTGGGCTTTCATTAAAGCCTTACGTTTTATTGTTTGATGAGATTTACACAGATTTATATCGTATGTCAGAAGCAGAAGAGTGGATGAATAATGCCGATAAAATTATATTTATGGGTACATCATTTAGTGTTAATATTACTTCTATTGCCTTAAGGACAGCAATAGCAAATGGAATAGAAGTGGAAATTGTAGATCCTGAACCTATAAAATTGAATTATAACAAAGTTAGATATTATGAAATGACTGCTGAGGAATATTGTAATATGAGAAAATCAGGTTAATTTTTATTTTTTTAATGGTATCCATGTTGCGCTTGCATAAGCAGCTAATTTTTTATCTTCCCTATACATATGAGATTGAAGAAAACCAATTGTTTTACCTTGTTTGAGAAAGCTACCTTCACAAACAACTATCCCTTCTTTTACAGGTAAAAGATATTTAATGTTCATTTCTAAAGTTGCTCCTGCACCGATAGTGTGATGAAGTAAATGTCCCATTGAAACATCCATTGCAGTAGCAATGATCCCACCATGCAGAGTGCCTTGAGGATTTTGCATTGGAGATTTAACTGTAAATTGTACTACACAAACATCATTTTTATATGAAATTTCAAAACCAAGGAATCTGGAAAGATAAAATGATCCAAATTCTTGTTTATCAGAGCTTTCTGCATTTAAAACCATTGAGGCTCCATCATTTTTTATTTTTAAAAAATCGTTCATTAAAACATCCTAATAAATTGTAATTTCTAAACTTTAAAGATGACAATTTTAATCTATTAAAAAATTTTTCAATTTATCAAAATCAAAACTAATACCATGTCCAGGTTTTTCAGGAGCTTCTGTGTATCCATTTTTTACTCTTAAAGAGTTTTCAGTAAATTCATCAATATTCCAAGCATGAAACTCAAGATAAGAAGCGTTTGGACAAGAGGCTAGTAAGTGAACATGAAGGTCATGTACGCCATGAGAACATATAGGTAGATTATTAATTTCAGCTAACTTAGCTATCTTCATAAATGGAGTTATCCCGCCACATGTAGTCAAATCTGGTTCTAAAAAATCTACACCATTTTCGTTAATTAATTGATTAAATTCAGATAAGATATGAAGGTTTTCACCAGCTGCAATTGGAATTTTACCTAAAGTGCGAAGATAAGAATAGCCTTTAAAATCATCTGGTTTTATAGGTTCTTCTAGCCATACTAAATTAAATTTTTCAATTTCTTTAAATGCATGTACTGCTTGATCAACTCTCCATGCCTCGTTAGCATCAGCCATCAGCATTATATTGTCTGGAAGATGATTTCTCATTGCTTCTAATCTTTTAAGGTCCTCTGAAAGAGTTGCTCTACCGAGTCTCATTTTAATAGATTGAAAGCCTTGATTAAGTGATTTAGTAGCTCCTAAAAGTAATTTTTCTGTTGAAAAATTTAAGTCAATATTGCCAGCATATGCCAGAACTTTTTTATCATGACCTCCTAACAAACGCCAAATTGGTTCATTTAGGCAAATACCTTTTAGATCCCAAAGCGCAACATCAACAGCTGCAATTGCAAAGCTTACTGGAGCTCCTCTACCAGCATAATGCGTGTCTTTCCACATATTTTTCCAGAGCAATTCAATTAATCTAGGATCTTTATCTAATAAAAGGGGGACAAAGCTATTCTTAATGATAGATGCAATTGCTAGTCCTTGATTTTCATGAACAGTTATGTATCCTATGCCTTGTTTACCGTTATCGTTGTCAATTCTGCATATTACTAGATCAAAAGCTTTCATTACTCCAGCCGCATACGCTTCGACTGGTTCAGGTAATGGAATTTTATAAGTGTTTATTTCGACATTTGAAATTTTCATATTTAACACCTTAAAGTTAATAGTTTTTTAAGAAAATTCAAAACCTTTGTAGTCGCTCTCAATTATCTCATCACATATATTCTTGTAATTTGCAACTCCTCCAACATACGGCATAAAATTTCTTTTTTTGCCAACTATATTATCTCCATTATACCAAGAATGTGCTAAAGGGTATAAAGTTGAATGAGCAACATCATTATTATGTTTTACCCATTCATCTTGATTTTTGCTTTTTGCATTTACTGCACTGTAATTATTATCCTTTTTATGCATTATTAAGTTATGAATAAAGTCAACATGTTGCTCAATAGATAAAATCATTTGACTTTTTACACCTGGACTTTGTGGGCCAGTAATCATAAAAAAGTTTGGAAATTCAGATACCATTATACCTAAATAAGTTTTGGGTCCCTCAGCCCATTTCGATTTTAAACTTACTTCATCTTCATTAATAATATTTATTGCATTTACTGCCCCTGTCATTGCGTCAAAGCCAGTAGCAAAAACTAGATCATCAAATGTGTATTCAGTCCCATTAGTAACTAATCCATGTTTGTTTATTTCGTCAATTGGCTTCTTGGATATATCTATTAAAGAAACATTGTTTTTATTATAGGTTTGAAAATAATTACTGTCTAAACAGAGTCTTTTAGTACCAATTGGATGATCAAAGGGGCATAGTTTTTCAGCTATAGATTTATCATTAACAATTTCTCTTATTTTGTTTCTTACAAATTCAGCTGCTGTATCATTAGCTTTCTTATCAGTTAATAAATCAGTAAATGAAAAAAGCATTGCCTGCCCACCTTCTTCCCAAGCTTTTTGGTATATTGAGTTTCTTTCATTTTCACTTACATCAAAAGCAGATTGTGTTGGTGGTTGATATTTAGCAATTCCAAAAGATGAGTTCTTTGCAAGTTGCCTATATTTAAGATAATTCTTTTTATAATTTTCTCTTTTATCTATTGGTAATTTTGAATGTCGAGCTGGTAAACTGAAATTTGGCGTTCGTTGAAACACCAATAATTCCTTAGCCGTTTCAGCTATTATTGGAATTGATTGTACACCAGACGATCCTGTTCCAATTATCCCAACTGTTCTGTTTTTAAAATCAGGCATTTCTTTTGGCCATGCACCTGTATGAAAGATGTTGCCTTTAAAAGTATCCACTCCATTTATCTTAGGTATATTAGGAGTGGATAAGTTGCCAGTAGCTAAAATTAAATATCTACATTTAACTATAGAATTATCATCACAAGTAACTAACCAGCTTTGAGTGTTCTTAATAAATTTTGCTTTAGTAATTTTTGTATTAAAATTTATATTTTTTCTTAAATTAAATTTTTCACACACGTGTTTTGCATAACTAAATAACTCAGGTTGTGTTCCATATTTTTCTTTCCAATTCCATTCTTGTTGTAATTCTTCAGAAAAAGAAAATGAATAATCCATACTTTCAATATCACATCTGGCTCCAGGATATCTGTTCCAATACCAGGTACCACCTACATCGTCACCTTGTTCAAAAATTTCTGCTTTGAAACCTTCAGATAATTGTTTATGAAGACTATACATACCTGCAAAACCTGCTCCTACAATTAGTGTATCTAAAGACTTATAAATTTTCAAAAAAACCTCCATATATTTTTTTAAATACTAGGTATTGAAAAACAATTTATCAATACTTAAATAAATTAAGTGATGCCTCAATGGGTCACTATATAACAATACACGTCCATTATGGAGTGTTTAACTTAACTCGCTTTTAAAGGAGATTAATATGACTATACTACCAACACTTGCTTTACGTTCATTTGTAGGTTTTGATAACTTATTTAATGAGCTAGAAACAATTTCTACGCAAAAACAAAATTCATTTCCAGCCCATGATATAATTAGATTATCAGATGATGAATATGAAATAACTTTAGCCGTATCTGGTTTTAATAAAAAGGATATTTCTATTGATGTTCATGATGGTGTGCTTTCTATTAAGGGTAATGGTGGTGCTGATATTCAGGACGATAATGTTCAATATATCTACAAAGGAATTGCAAAAAGATCCTTTGAACAAAAATTTCGATTAGAACAATACGTTGATGTTAAAGATGCTAAACTTTCCAACGGTTTGTTAACTATATCTCTTTTAAGAGAAGTTCCAGAAGAAAGAAAGCCTAGGCAGATTACTTTAAAATCAGCTTAGATAATTGTAGGTTAGGATACTATTTAGTGTCCTAACCTTTTTTTAAAATTATAATTAATTAATTCAGGCGATTATATGGAATTTTTACTAATATGGGTCTTAGGTGGTGATGTAATCGATAGTGGATTAAGATACAAAAATGCAGCCAAATGCTTTTCTGAAGCACAAAACGCAGCAACTGAAATGCGTGAAGTTGGCTTAAAATCTCCCCAATTTACTTGCATTCCTATTGGAAAAGGTAAAAAATTTCAAATTTACAGAAAAGACAGTTCTAATTCACGATTTCCTTTTTAAAATTAGAACTCTTGTTATTTTTTGTAATTTTTTTCTATAATTTTTCTTATTTTTTGTAGTTCTTTTGTTTGCTTATCTATACCTAAATTTCTTCTGACAAATCCATATATCCAAATAATTAATAAGACTATTAATAATATAAAAGAAATTTCAAATAAAAATATTATAAAATTAATTTTTTCTTCAATTAAGTTTAGACTCGAAATAAAAGGTTTTAATAAATTATCCAAATTGTTTACCTTTTAATGTTTTAATGCAATAAACTTCTATTATTAATTTTATATTATGCTTTTTCAAATATAATATTCAGGAGGAATTTAATGAAAATAAAAAAATTACTATTATTACCTATTATTTCACTTTTTGTTGTCAGTACATCATTTGCTGAAACACGTATAACTTATAAGTCTGCTAAATCAACCTCATCATATTACCAAATGGCTGTTCAAATAGCTGACACAATTAAAAAATCTACAAACGGCGATATGATTTTAACGATTGAAGAAAGTCAAGGTTCTGTTCAAAACGTTAAAGAAGTAGCAGGTAGGAAAGGTAATTATGTATTTACCACACCACCAGTACTTGTAAAGTTAGCTATATCTGAAAAAGCAATGTTCAAAGGTAAAGGTAATCCTAATTATAAGAATATTAGAGCATTATTTCCAATACCATCTCTTACAATGCATTTTGTTATGTCAAAGAAGTCAGGTGTAAAAACTTTTGAAGATATGGCTGGTAAAACTATTTTATTAGGAAAGGGTTCTTTTGGTGCAAAAGAAGGTGCTAAATATCTTAAAAAATTTGGTTTGGATGGTAAAGTGAAATTAGCTGAAGTTGAGCTTTCAAATGCCGTTCCTGCAATGAAGAATGGTCAAATAGATGGCTTTGTAACTGCTGGTTCTTACCCAGCTCCTAATGTTATAGAAGCTGCAGCATCTATGGGTGTGAATGTTATTTCTCTTACGGCAGACCAAATTAAGTCTTCTAAGAGAACTAAATTAATTATACCTGCAGGAACTTATTCTGGACAAAAATCAGATATAACCACAACGTCATTACCAGTTGTAGCGTATTCAACAACAAATATGAGTGACGATGTTGCATATAACTTAACCAAAGCATATTGGGATAATAAAGGTAAGTTAGGAAATGCAGCAAAATGGTGGAATGGGGTGTCTGTCAAGATGCTCTCCAATATTTCTACTAAAATACATCCTGGTGCAGTTAAGTTTTATAAAGAAATAGGTGCTAGTTTAGCGGATCATCATTAATTGAGCCGATCACCGTTAATTTAGGATGAAGCAACCAGAGAAAATATGGATTATATTTGGATTAACTTCTATTATTTTCCATATTTTCTTAATTTTTTCAGGTTTAGTGCCTAACTTAGTTTCAAGGCCATTACATATGGCATTAATTATCCCTTGGGTTTTTTTATATAAAAATAAAAACTTTTCCAAAAATATTATTAGTTATGTCTTTGTTGTTTTAGGGGTTTTTTGTTGTTTATGGACATCTTTTAACCATGAGTTATTAAGCGATCAGTATGGTTTTCTTGAAGGTGACTTTCAAACTTTTATTTCTCTTTCTTTATTATTGATTGTATTAGAAATGGCTCGTCGTTCTGTGGGTTGGCCACTGCCTCTTGTTAGCCTGTTATCGTTACTATATGGAATGTTTGGAAACTTTATCCCAGGAGAATTTGGACATCCAGGTATTCCTATAAATAGTTTTTTAGGAACATTAACAATTGCAGAAGGAGGCATTTGGGGAACATTAACAGGCGTTTCTGTTTCAATTGTAGCTATATTTGTTATTTTTGGTTCTTTTTTAAATTCAGGTGAGGCTGGATCTGGTTTTATGAATATTGCCACAGCATTTGCGGGAAGATTAAAAGGTGGAGCAGCCAAAGTATCTGTAATATCATCGGCTCTCTTTGGTTCAATTTCAGGATCTGCATCTGCAAATGTTGCCTCTACTGGAATGGTAACATTGCCAGCAATGCTAAAACTTGGTTATCCCAGAAGGCTCGCTGCATCAGTTGAGGCAGTAGCATCATCTGGAGGTCAGATAATGCCACCTTTAATGGGTGCTGGAGCTTTTGTGATGGTTGAGCTCACTGGTGTTCCTTATAATCAAATTATCCTAGCAGCTTTACTTCCTGCTATTTTATTTTTCTTTGCTGTCTGGGTTGGAATTGATTTTTACAGTAAGAAGTATGATTTAAAACCAATTAATAAAGAAAATTTACCCAAAAAATCTCTTGTTTTATTTACCTCCATTTTCTTTTTTATCCCTTTTTCAGTTTTATTAATATTTATGTATATTGGTTTTACTCCTCAGTACTCTGCTGCAGTTGCAATTTTAGTTTCTTTTTTCCTTCTCTTTTTTAACATAGATAATGGATTTAATTTTAAAATCGGATTAAATCGTTTTTTTAAAGCTTGTATTTCATCAGGAAGTCAAATTTCCTTAATAGGTTCAATAATATTATGTGCTTCAATAATTATTGGTATTTTATCAATTACAGGTTTAGGAGTTAAATTAACTTCATTTATAATATCTGCTTCAGGAAATAATATTTGGCCAGCATTACTTCTTACTGGCTTAGCTTGTTTAGTACTTGGGATGGAAGTACCAACCACAGCCGCATATGTGATATGTGTTTCAGTCGCAGGACCTGCATTAGTTGATATGGGATTAGAATTGCTTCAAGTTCATTTGTTTGTGTTTTGGTTTGCTTTACTGTCAACTATTACTCCCCCAGTTTGTGGAACTGTTTTTATTGCAGCTGGTATGGTTTCTGAAAACTGGCTAAAAGTTTCAATCACCTCAATGAGCTTGGGAATAGGGCTCTATTTTATTCCTTTGGCTATGATTGCAAATAAATCAATAATTGAATTAAATTCAACCTTTATTCTTTCAATATTAGCATTTGTGAAAATAGCTACAGGGCTAACACTTTTATCTTATTCTATTATCAGCAAACATAATGTTTTCTTAAGATTGGGAGGGTTTTTTATAAGTATTTTTATTATGTTTATTTAATAATAAAGAGTTTGAATGCTATAAGGGTTTTAAATACCACCATTTTCCAATATAACTTCTGCCTTCGCAAGCAATTAAGTTTCTATCAATGTCACTCATTTCTTGTAATTCTGGTGAATTTGAAAAATCATTGTTACTTCCAATAATCACTGAAACATTGAAACTTTTTTTAATTCTTTTCATTAATTTTATTTCATCATTTTTATTTTGAGTACGATGAATTTCAATAATGATATGGGATTTTTCTAATTTTTTAAGAATTTTTTCCGTAAAAAAA
>JADHQW010000010.1 GCA_016777705.1 Alphaproteobacteria bacterium
ATCACTAAATTTATCTTGTTTTGGTTTCCATTTACTTTTTAACCTGTGCCCGCCTATTGGGATCATTTTGACACCACATATTGTTACATTACCAGAGAATGATTTTGGCCTATCGTTTATTAAATTTTCTTTGCCTAAACTTTTTACTTTTAAATCATACCGCCTTCTACCGTCAAAAATTTTAAAGCTTTGATCACAGGTTTTTGTAGTTTTAATATTTTCAATAACATTTAAAATAGATGTTAAAGGATCCATAACATTATTAAGACTTGATTGATCTATATCATATACTTCTTTTAAATCTAAAACTGGATCAATTTTATAGCTGACCAAATTATCTTTATCCCAGCTAAGTTCTGAAATACGGTTTTTATTTTTAAAAAATCCATTAGTTGAAAATTTGTGAGGTATCCAAGCTTCTCCGTTTTTTAGAGACCAAGAACTTAATTCTCCTTGATATTCGTAAAAAGTATTCAAAAATCCTGCTGTTTTTGTTTTGGCTTTTACACGTATTTTTTTTTCATCTTTTATTAATGAAACTTCAGCTTTTCCAACAATAAGGTTTCCAAATTGGACCTCAAAGAAGTAATCTTCTTTTGCATCGTTACCATAACTTTTTCCAAAAAGTGAAAATACAATCAAAAACCCCAAAAAAATATAAATTATTTTTTTTATCTGTATATGATTCATCTTACTCAACAAAACCTTGCTCTCTTCTGATTGCAAGAACTGATGAAATTGTTGATACACTAAAAGGAACGCAAAATGTAATTAAAATTTTAATCCAATTATTATAAGTCATCGTTCCAAGTAAAATGTGGTCTCCATGATTAATTATAGCTAATACTATTCCAACTATTGACGCCATTTTAAATGCTCTTAAAAGAACATCATTTCTTGTTGCTATTTTAAACATATGTTATTCCAGAAAATTTTTTAATTATATTTACAAAATCATCATAATATACAAAACTTTACTAAAAGTAATAGTTTAATAATTTTTTCACAAAACTGAGGTATTGATGTTAATTAAAATTTTTGTCAGAACTTTTCCTTCTACTGAAGATTGCGAATTGTTCGAGTCTATATTAGAAACCAGGTGGCCTAATTTATTGCAAGAGGTAAAAGGTGTTAGATTTAGGGCAATGAAAAATCCACAAACACCAAACGTAAGTGTAGTATTATGGGAATTTCCAGATAATGAGGCTATGAAAAAAATCGAAAAATTAATTGAAGAAAATATAGCTAAATACGTTAAAACACTTGCCCCTAAAACTGTCCATTTCGTTGGTGCTGTTACACAAGATTTTGGTGAGACATCTTTTTGATAGAAAAATAAAGATATGGAAAATTTAGAAGAAAGAAGACTTGCTGCAATTGTTTTTGCTGACGTTGTGTCTTATTCAAGTTTAATTCAAAAGAATGAATTAAAAACAATTAATTCTTTTAAAACTCATAAATCAGAATTATTTGATCCATTAATTTCTAATTTTGGAGGAAGAACTGTAAAAACCATTGGAGATGGAATATTAATGGAATTTCCTTCAGCCGTAAAAGCAATTGAAGCCGCTATATCAATTCAAGAAGGAATGATTGCAAGAAATAGACACGTTAAACAAGAAGAGGCTGTTCAATTCCGAGTTGGAATACATATAGGCGACATAATAATAAGTGACGGAGATGTCCTTGGTGATGGAGTTAATATAGCATCAAGAATTGAATCATTAGCAGAACCAAATGGTATTACAATATCAGATGACACGTTTAGACAAGTAAAAGATCGTTTAAATATTGTTTGGGTAGATTGTGGTGAAAAAAATTTAAAAAATATTGAACATCCTATTCAAACTTGGAGCTGGGCGTCTACAATTAATAATAAAAATAAAAAAGAAATAACTACAAATATTGAACAAGACAAACCTTCAATCGTAATTTTACCATTTAAAAATTTATCAAATGATACTGAAAAAGAATTTTTGGCTGATGGTTTAACAGAAGATATAATTTCTGCTTTATCTAAATTTAAATCTTTATTTGTTATAGCTAAAAACACATCTTTTTCTTTTAAAGACCAATCTACTAATATCTCTAAAATTGCAAACGAATTAAATGTTCGTTATATTTGTGAAGGAAGTATTAGGTCTTCAGGAAACCGCATACGAGTTTCAGTACAATTAAACGACGCAGAAACAGGAAATTCAATATGGTCTGATAAATATGACGGCAATTTAGACGATATCTTTGAACTTCAGGATCAAATCACACAAATCTTGTCTAGTCAAATTCATCAAGAAGTTAATTATATAGAATTAAGTAATATTAAGAAAAGAGACACTATTAATTTTAAAGCTTGGGAACTTTTTCAAAGAGGTCTTAATAGTCTTTATATAATGGATAAAGAAAGTTTACATCAAGCAGCAGACTATTTTTATAAAGCAGTTGAAATAGACGATAGTTTTGCCCAAGCACATAGTCACTTAGCATTTACTATTTCTCATTTTGTTTTCTTAGGGTTTTCTGAAAATATTAATAATGATATATCAAAAGCAAATGTACATGTTAACAAAGCTCTTGATTGTGATAATAGAGATTCTCTTGCGCATGAGATGCTTGCTAGAATATACAGTTTATCTAAAAAACATGACCAGGCAATTGCTTCTGCAGAAAAAGCGATTGAATGCAATCCAAATTCTTCATCTGCTTATTTTTTTTATGCAAGCGCTTTGCTTTTTGCAAATAAACTTGAAGCAGCATTAGATCCAATGAATAAAGCTTTCAAACTTAGCCCAAGAGATCCAAGGAGGTTTGCATTTTTACATGGCAAAGCTATGATATTGGGAGAAATGGGTCATTTAGAAGAAAGTGTTACTCTTGCACGCGAAGCTATATCAACTCCTCATGGTGACTTTAGATCTGCACTCATATTAGCTAGATTTTGTGCAGAGTTAGGCTTGATTGATGAAGGACAGAAAGCTATTGGCAGAGTTTTAGAAATAAATCCTAATTTCACTCTAACAAAATTGAGAGAGAACTACTTTGCTCATATGGATATTGAAATACTAGATCGTTTTATAGAAAACCTATCCAAACTTGATATTCCTAAATAATTTAAGACCCAATTTACTAGTATACATTTATGACTTTGATCCTAGAAGAAGGATAGAAAATGAAAAACAGCAATATTTTTCCTCGACATAGTAGTTATTATTTACCAAATGCAGTTGGAGGAGATGGTTGTTACATAATTGACGAAAAAGGGAAAAGATATCTTGATGCATCAGGTGGGGCCGCGGTATCTTGCCTAGGCCATTCGGATAAAACAATTCAAAAAGCTATTATAGAACAAACAGAAAAATTAGCGTTTGCTCACACTTCTTTTTTTACAAGTGAGCCAGCTGAACTTTTGGCAAATCTTTTAGCTAAACATTCACCTGAAGGATTAGATAAAGTTTATTTTGTCTCAAGTGGCTCAGAAGCTGTTGAGGCATCTCTGAAATTAGCAAGACAGTACTTTGTTGAAATTGGAAAACCTGAAAAACACAAAGTCATTTCAAGAAAACAGAGTTATCATGGGAATACTCTGGGCGCATTGGCAGCAGGAGGAAATGTTTGGCGAAGATCTTTTTTTGAAAACCTACTTGTTGAAACTAGCCTTATTTCACCTTGTTATCCATATAGGCATCAAACTCAAGATGAAACTGAGTTAGAGTACGGTTTAAGAGTGGCAAATGAATTAGAAGAGGAGATAATTAATCTAGGCTCCGAAAATGTAATGGCTTTTATAGCGGAAACTGTGGTTGGAGCTACTGCAGGTGCATTAACACCTGTTTCAGGATATTTTAAACGTGTCAGAGAAATATGTGACAAATATGGTGTATTATTAATTTTAGATGAGGTGATGTGCGGAATGGGTAGAACAGGATCATTATTTGCCTGTGACGATGAAGATGTTGTGCCTGATATATTAACTGTTGCTAAAGGCTTAGGTGCAGGATACCAACCTATTGGAGCTATGATCTGTCAAAACTTTATTTATGATGCAATAGCTAATGGAAGTGGATTTTTTCAACATGGGCATACTTATCTTGGACATCCAGTAGCATGTGCTGCTTCACTCTCAGTCTTGAACAAATTAGTAAATGAAAACTTCTCTTCTCAAGTGAAAGAAAAAGGCCAATACCTGCAAAAAAATCTTGAACTGCACCTTGGTCAAAATCAATTTGTTGGAGACATTAGAGGTAGAGGTCTATTTAGAGGAATTGAAATAGTTAAAGACAGGTCCACAAAAGAACCTTTTCAAAAAAAACTTAATATTGCAGGTAAGATTAAGAAACAAGCTCTTGATATAGGGTTAATTTGTTACCCTATGCAAGGTACTGTTGATGGAAGTAAGGGTGACCATATATTAATCGCACCACCTTTTATTATAAATGAAGATGAAATCAACGAAATTTCTACAAAACTTAAATCAACAATTGACCTAGTATGTAATCAAGTCTGATTATACACCTAAATATTTTTGAGCAATTTTGCTAGTTAAGTTTTGTGAAAAACCTTCCCAAACAGTTTTACCCTTTTCAACAATATAAAATTTATCTGCTAAATCTAATAATTGTTTTAAAGATTTATCAACAATTAATATTGATATGTTTTTAGTTTTTAAAAATTCAATAACTTTCCAAATTTCTAATCTTACCGTTGGGGACAATCCTTCAGTAGCTTCATCTAAAATTAATAATTTTGGGTTAGTCATCAAAGCTCTTCCAATAACTAACATTTGTTGTTCGCCACCTGATAAAGATGAAGCCAGTTGAAATTTTCTTTCTTCTAATCTTGGAAATAAATTGTATATCTCAGATAAAGACCATTCGCCATCTACTGCCGTAGCAACTAAATTTTCTAAAACTGTTAAGTTTGAAAATGCCCTTCTACCCTCAGGAACTAAACCTATTCCTAGTTGGGCAATTCTATAACTAGGCATTCCAATTATTGAAACATTGTTAAAATTAATATTCCCCTCGTATTTATGTACCATGCCACAAATTGAGTTAATTGTAGTAGACTTACCCATCCCATTTCTACCTAGTAAAGCTACAATTTCTCCTTTTTCAATTTGTAAATTGATATCAAATAGAGCCTGACTTTCTCCAAACCATGATTTAAGTGACTTAATTTCTAGTAACTTACCCATTAGATTTCATAACCGAGGTAAACATCTCTAACTAATTTATTTGATTTTATCTCCTTTACTGTGCCTGTCGCTACTATTTTTCCATAAACAATCACAGAGACTCTATCTGCAAGTGCAAAAACAGCTTCCATATCATGTTCTATCAGTAAAATAGGAGAATTAGCTTTAATCTTCTTAAACAAGTCTATCATCATTTTTGTACCAATTTCGTCTAGCCCTGCCATAGGCTCATCAAATAAAAAAACTTTAGGATCCATTGCTAATGCTAGACCAACTTCTAACTTCCTCCGGTCTCCATGACTTAGTTCCGATGCAACTTCATCACTCTTACTATCTAGGTCAATATCCCTAAGTATCTTTTTTGCTTTTAAGTGTAATTCTCTGTTTTGTTTTAAACTTTTAAATAATTGAAAAGTATTATTAGACTTATTCAAAAGTGAAAGAATAATGTTCTCTAATGCAGAAAATTTTGGAATAATAGAAGATACTTGAAATGTTCTTGATATTCCTATTTTTGCCCTTTCAATGTCAGTTAAATCTGTTATGTCCTCTTGGTCTAAAATTATAGACCCAATATCATGCTTAACACTTCCTACAATTTGTTTTATTAATGTTGATTTACCAGCGCCGTTTGGTCCAATTAGAGCATGTATTTCATTAAAATTTAAATCAATTGCAATTTCGTCTGTAACTTTAAAAGCACCATATGATTTCGACAAATTTTTAATATTTAAAATTTTATTTTTCATATTGTTTTTTTCTTATTAAATAATCCCATTATTCCAGTACGTGCGTATAATATTTCTAAAATAAGAATTAACCCTAACCAAAATTGCCAATTCTCTGTGTATGCACCAAGGGTTTGCTCAAGTATAATAAAAAATGCAGCTCCAACTAAAGGACCATAGAGTCTTGCTATACCGCCAAGAATGACAAATACCATTATTTCACCTGAGGTTTGCCAGTCTAAAACCGATGGACTTACAAACCTATTTAAATCAGTGTATAAAGAGCCCGCTAAACCTGTAATAGCTCCTGATACAACAAAGACTAATAATTTAACCTTAAAAGTTTCTATTCCTACCGACTTCACTCTTTCTTCATTTTGTTTTACTGCCTGAAAAGCCATACCAAAAGGTGAATTAATTAACTTATAAGAGATATAGATTGAAGTTAAGAGCCACGACAAACTAATTAAATAAAATGTTAGAGGGTTCATAGTATTTAACATTGGCAAAGAATTTCTCATATAAATAGATAATCCATCCTCACCCCCATAGTTGGGCCAACTTATAGAAAAGAAATACAACATTTGTGCAAACGCAAGAGTAATCATTATGAAATAAACCCCGCTAGTTCTTAAGGAAAGCAGACCTATTATCAAAGAAAAGAAAGAACTTATAAATATTGCAAAGGGCCATATTATTAACATTTCTGAGCTTCCAAAAATATCAAACGGCCAATTAAACAAGATTTCTTCATTAATCGCATGATAAGACATTATTGCGGTCACATAACCGCCAACTCCAAAAAAAGCTGCATGGCCAAAAGAAATGAGACCGCAATAACCAAGCGCTAAGTTTAGACCAACTCCAGCAATTCCTAAAATTATTACTTTTGTTGCTAAAGTAATATAATAAGGTTCATCAAAAATTAATCCACAAATAGGAATTATTAAAAGTAAAGACCAAATCCATTTATTGAAAAAATGTTCAGAAATCATTTTAATTTTTCCCGAATAAACCAGAAGGTTTCATTATCAGTATTAAAGCCATTAATATATATATTAGCATAGATCCGATTGACGAGCCCATTGAAGTAGCATTTGCAGACTCCATAAATATTTTTAAAAAATTAGGTAAAAATACCCTTCCTATAGTGTCTGTAACACCTACTAATATTGAACCAATAAAGGCACCTTTTATTGATCCAATTCCACCAATTACAATAACCACAAAAGCTAGTATCAAAATAGGCTCTCCCATTCCTACCTCAACTGACTGAATTGCTCCAATCATTGCACCAGCTAACCCAGCTAATCCAGCACCAATAGCAAAGACAATTGTGTATAACTTTGAAATATCAACCCCAAGAGCTGAAATCATTTGACGGTCATTTTGCCCAGCCCTAATACGAATTCCTAAACGTGTTTTAGTAATTAGTAAGTAAAGGCCAGCAGCAATTAAAAATCCAATTAAGATTATAAACAATCGATACTTTGAATAAATTATGTCAAAGAACAGAGGTATACTTCCATTAAGTATATTTGGAATATTCAGATATAATGGAAACGCTCCAAAAATCCATCTTACTCCTTCAGACAATAATAATATCAATGCAAATGTTGCCAAGACTTGATCTAGATGGTCTCTTCTGTACAACCTTCTAATTATAATAATTTCTATTAAAACCCCTGCTATCGCTGCCCCTATTAAACTAGCTAACAAAGCGAGCCAAAACGAACCAGTTAAGCCTGCAATTAGGGCGGCACAAAATGCTCCAATCATATAAAAAGATCCATGAGCTAAATTAATTAAACCCATAACACCAAAAATAAGGGTAAGACCAGCAGACATTAGAAACAACATTATTCCAAATTGCATGCCGTTTAAAAGTTGTTCAAAAAAAAGAATGAATGTCATTAAAATAAATTCTAGGTGGCCTTATTGAAAAACCACCTAGATGTATAATTTACATATTACATTCAGAGACATAAACATTTGAATGATCTTTTAGCCCAACTGATACAATTTTATTTGTAAGAGTTTTTCCTTCTTTAATCACTTCACGTACATAAATGTCTTGAATTGGATGATGATTTTTATCAAAACTAAATTTACCTCTTGTAGAAGAAAAATCAGCTTTTCTTAATTCATTTCTGAACTTATCCATATCTTTAATCTTTGCTTTTGACATTGCAGATATTAAAAGTTTACCTGTGTCATAACCTTGAGAGGCGTATAAAGAAGGCAGCCTTCCAAACTCCTTTTGAAACTCACTTACGAACTTTTTATTAGCAGCATTATTAATATCCTTTGACCATTGTGAAGTATTTTTTACTCCTAGTGCAGCATCTCCTACTGCTTTAAGAATACCTTGATCAAATGAAAAAGCTGGACCAACAACAGGCAATTTAATTCCAGATTGGGAAAATTGTTTCATAAAACCAATTCCCATTCCACCAGGTAAGAAGAAAAATACACTGTCTGCACCTGATGCTCTTATTTGAGCAATTTCAGCTGCATAATCTTTCTGTCCAAGTTTAGTGTAAACTTCTCCAGCTAATTTTCCTTTAAAAAACCTTTTATAACCTGTGAGTGCGTCCTTGCCGGCAGGATAATTAGGAGCAAGAATAAAAGAATTTTTAAACCCTGCTGAGTTAGCGTATCCACCAGCAGCTTCATGCAAATTATCATTTTGCCAAGCAACATTAAAATAATTTTTATGACAACCTTTACCTGCCAATTTTGAAGGACCAGCATTTGGAGATAAATAGAACTTTCCCTGGTTAACAGTGGCGGGAACTACAGCCATTGCAAGATTCGACCATATTATTCCTGTAAGGACATCTACTTTATCTGATTGGATCATTTTATCTGCCAGTTGTACTGCGATATCTGGTTTACGTTGATCATCTTTTGTAATTACAGTAATATTTTTATTATCCTTTACTGCAAGCATAAATCCATCTCTGACATCAATTCCTAAACCTGACCCACCTCCAGATAAAGTGGTTATCATTCCTACTTTTACCTTATGACCATCAGCAAATACAGACGAAGCAGACATTATAACCAATGCAGCTAGCGTAGTTGTTAAATTTTTCATATTAAATCCCCTAAATTCTTTGAAAGAATTAAAAAATACATAATTATCTATATAAAGGCAAAGCAATAAAAAATTCTTTGACAATCTTTGAATTAGAAATCTATATCAATACCGTTTATAGAAAAAGTCTTGCCATTAAATCCCTTGTCCATTTTTTCAATATCAGTCATGTTTTCACTATCAACTCTTTTATATGGATTTCTTTTCATTTGATCTAAACGAGATTCTTTTTTAACTGGCTCTATATCAAGGTTCTTTTTCTTATTTTTAAACCAATTTAACATATTATTTATAAACCTCATGACTAGCTAGCTGACAGTGTGTTAATTTTTTAAATCTATATTTTGCAAAAAAATTATAAAGAGTTTTTGCTAGTGTATTTATGATAGGTAACTTAACTATAAATGACAGAATGTTCCAATATTTTAGTTGACTCCATATTAATGCAAAAGCATCAACCCCAATTCTTAAATTTGAATTTTTATCAAGCGCATGCAAAAACATCAAAGCATCATATTGAGAAACTTTAATGTCCTTCAATGCTTTTGGGTTTGTTGCAATATCGTGCCATTCAAATACATTGTCTGGGGATATTTTTTTGTAATAATTTATTTCTTTACTACAAAGACCACATTTACCATCATAAAAAACTTTAGTTAAGTTCATAATTATAATCCTATATTAATTTTGAAGCCTTCACAGCAACACTTGAACCTGAACTGATGATTGAAGACCAAAAATTTTCAAAGAAGGTGTTTTTAGAACTTCCTTTGTCTCTTTTGGCATCTATTTTATGTTCTACTTCTTCTTCACAACAGATTTCTAAAACTTTAAGAAGATCAAAAGATATAGAGTTTTTGTATAAGAATTTAATTTGTTCTTGGTAATGTTTTTCTACAAAAGTTTCTACAGATTGAATAGTGATACAAAAGGTTCTATAACCACTTAGCGCTGACAAGAAACCTAAACTAAAACCCAGTATTCTCCACAAAATTAATAATTTACTTCTGTTTGCTTTGGGTAATATATGTTTCATTACAAGTAAGTGATTTTTTTCAGTTTCGTAATGTTCAATTGACATCTTTTTTATTTTTTTATTCCAGAAGACACATTTTGCGCCTAGATAAATCCAAACCGCTCCTGTTTCACCCGCGTGATCAGACCTTATCGATGGAATCATATTCTTAGGTACACTAACATTAGTTGCTTTATATTTTGCAATTAATTTAAAGGTTTCCATAAACTTTTACCGACATTTGGTGTTTTTTATTTATTAATTTAATAGAAATTTTCAATATATTATTAAATTAAATTATATTATTTTCTAATTTTTTCTCTGGCATTAATTTTGCAAAATTAATCAATGAAGGAGTATAGTTTTGGAACCAATATCAATAATTTCAATAATTGTTCAATTAGCTAGTACAACTCCACAACTTGATAAGTTTCTAACTCAGAAAGATAATAAAGTATATAGTAGAACTGAAACTATTGAGATTTATAGAGCCAATATGAATTCCGACAACTATAATAAAAAAAAATAAAAATATAAAATATCACTTTAATTAACCAATTAACTAATATCTTTTTTTTAGTAATGGTTATGCTTGACTCATATTTGTATTTTGTAATAATCAAACAATTCATTTGTATAGTATTATGTTGAATTACATATTTTTATATTTTAAATGGGGATGAGTATCTTTTACTTATTGAATGCTGTTTAATCGACAGTACAACTCCCAGCAAATGCTGGTTAATCATTATGGAGGAAATTAAATGATTAAATCTACTACACTTTTTAAGGTTGGTACTGGGTTAGCTGCTATAGTTTCTGCTATAGCATTTACATCTGCTCCAACTTTAGCAGCTAAAAAGCCTGCTATTGAAGTTGTTACTCATGCTGGTGCCGGTGGTGGTACTGACGTTAACTCTAGAATGATGATGCTTCGTTCTAGAAGAGTATTAAAACAAGACATGGTTGTTGTTAACAAAAGAGGTGGCGGTGGTGCCGCTGCTATGAATTATTTCATGACAAGACCTGCGGATGGGAATACTATTTTAACTTTTACTGTTGGTCACGCAATTACCATGGCAATGGGTAAAACAAAGTTAAAAGTTGAGGATATGGCCCCTATAGCAAGAGGTACTAACGATCCACAAATCTTAATGGTGAATTGTAAAACCAGTCCATATAAAACTCCTGAAGCATTTGTAGCAGGAATGAAAAAGGGCGATAAAATTGCTTTTGGTGGAACTCATACAGGTACTATAGATCATATAACAGCATTTTTATTTGCAAAAAAGCTTGGTCAGAAAATGCCTAAATATATTCCTTTTAAAGGTGGCGGAGAGCTTGCAACACAAGTTGTAGCTGGCGCTGTGGACGTTGGAGTTTTAAATTTATCTGAAGCTGGCGGTCCAATTGATGCTGGTGATTTATGCCCATTAGTTATTTTAGGTGACAATGCTATGGCACCAATCCCTAAAGCTAAAACTGCAAAATCAATGGGTATTGATCTTGTTCTATCAACTACTAGAGGTTTTGTTACTCACAAAGGAGCTGATCCAGCAAGAGTAGCTGAGTTAGAAAAAGGTCTATCAAAAGCTATGAAACATTCAATGTATCAAGCATACCTAGCAAATTCTGGGTTAGACAATACATCTCCACAACCATCAGGTCCTTGGGCTAAACAAATTAAGTTTATGGTTGATGAATTTGGTCCTGCTCTAAAAGAAATGGGATTATTGAAATAAATAACTTTTTAATTTAGATGCCCCTATATGGGGCATCTGAAAGTTTCATCATGAAGAAAAAATTATATATAATTCCACTATTCCTTACATTGTTTTCTTTTGTAGTTATATATTTATCTCTACAATTAGATACATCTCCTGAAATGATAGTAGGGGACAGCATGCAAGCAAGGTCCTTTCCTATTTTTTTAATGGTTATTAATTTATTACTTGTTGCTATTCTATCTTTACAATTTTATAAAACTTACCCAAAAGAAATTGAGCTGGAAAAGTTCCCAACGTGGTCGAGCATGCTATTATTTTTAATTTTCTATATTATAATCCTTATAAGTGGAGATATGTTCGTAGCTATACCTATTGTAATGTTTTTGATGGGCTTGACATGGGGGCAGAAAAAGGTATGGGTTTCACTTACAAATGCAATAGTTACACCTCTTTCAATTTTCTTACTATTTGACTATGTTTTACAAGTCAGGTTCCCTAGAGGTTGGTTAACAAATATTTATTATGGTTAAGGATATATTTTTATGATTGAAGCAATTTCAGCTATGGCGTCAGTTTTTACTGATCCTTATCTATTAACTTTAATTTTTGCCACAACAATTTTAGGTGTTATTATTGGAGTATTGCCAGGTCTTGGTGCTACAACGGGCGCCGCCTTGTTGTTACCTTTTACTCTGACCATGGAGCCCGTACAAGCAATAGCTGTATTGTCCACAATTTATGTTTCAGCAACATTTGCAGGATCTATAACTGCAATCTTAATTAATACACCGGGTACATCAGCTGCCGCTGCAACAACATTTGATGGATACCCTTTAGCTCAAAAAGGTGAAGCAGGAAGGGCTCTTGGAATTGCTGTAGTTTCAAGTACTGTTGGAGGTGTTTTTTCGGTTATTGTTTTATGTATCGCTGCACCTTTGTTAGCAAGAGTTGCTTATGAATTTCGTCCACCTGAATATTTTGCTTTAACAATTTTTGGATTATCAATGCTTGCTAGCATAAGTGCTGGTGGTGCGGTTAAAAATCTAATTGGTGGAATTTTTGGTGTTTGGTTGTCTACTATTGGTTCAGAGCGTGTTACTGCAATAGAAAGATTTATGTTTGGAAATTACGATTTATATGAAGGACTGTCATTTGTACCTGTTTTCATAGGTTTATTTGCTATATCAGAACTTCTGGTTCAGTCAAAAACTGTCAATAAAATTATAGAAACAGTAGCTTTAAAAGCTGTAAAACTTCCAACCAAGGAGGATTACAAACGTATCTGGAAAACAATCCTAAGATCGTGTGGAATAGGAACTTTCATTGGAGTTCTTCCTGCTGAAGGGGCTACAGTGGCTTCAATGATTGGTTACTCAGAAGCAAAAAGATGGTCTAAAAATAAAGAAGAATTTGGTAAAGGGTCAATCGAAGGTATTGCTGGAGCAGAAGCAGCTAATAATGCAGCAACTGGTGGAGCAATGGTTCCTACAATGGTACTTGGAATTCCAGGAAGTGGAACAACCGCTATAATCTTAGTTGGATTAATGGTTCATGGACTTAGACCTGGTGCTTATTTGTTTACAGAACAAGTAGAAAAAGTATATCAAATATTTGGCTCTATGTTATTAGCAAACTTTATGTTTATGGCCATGGGTCTTTATGCTGCAAGACTTTTTGCCAGAGTATCATTAATTCCTATATCAATTTTATGGCCAATTGTTTTTGCTTTGTCAGTGATTGGTGCATATGCATTATCACAATCTTTAGTTGATGTATGGATAGCTCTAATTTTTGGAGTAATTGGTTTTTTTGCAAGAAGACATGGATTTGCAGTAGCTCCAATTGCTGTTGGATTAATTTTAGGAGAAATGGTTGAGACAAACCTTCAACATTCTTTAAAAATGTATGATGGTCAGTGGTGGATGATACTTGCTCAACCACTTGCTGCATTTTTTCTTGTCTTAGCTTTCTTAGGTCTTTGTGGTCCTTATTTATATAATTTAATTACTAAACATAAGAATTAAACTATATTTAAATAGCCACTCATAGTTAAGGCGTTCCAAGTAAGATTTATAGCAATTAAAGTAAGAATAGAGTTTAAAACTAACTTAAAATATTTTTGGCCAAATTTTACTAAAATTTTTTTACCTATGATTGTTCCTATAAAACCACTTATGATCATAGCTGTAATAAGAAGAAAATATTCAGCATAGGCAAACCCAACAAAGCCAAAGATAATTACCTTTGTTAGATGCTGAATAGTCATTAATGCAGAATGAGTAGCTAAATGATTTGTTGGTTGTAATTTCATTGTTTTGACCATTCCTGCTACCAATGTACCTGAAGCTCCAAAGAACATTGTAAAAAAACCAGAAAACATTCCTCCAAAAATAACATGGGTGGCACCTATTGCAGGAATTTTTCCAAAAACAGACCATAAAATGAACGTAGCAACAACTAATTGAAGTACCCATGGCTCTATTTGAATAAAAAATGTTCCTCCAAGTGAAGAGCCTAAAATAGTTCCTATACTAAAAGGTATTAAGACATCTTTTTTTATCTCTTTTAGAAAAATAATTGTTCTTCCAAAATTAGAACCTATTTGGACAATCCCATGTATTGGTAATAACGCAAAAGGTGGAAGTTTAAGGGCAAGTAGTCCTATTAAAATAGCTCCTCCCCCAATACCGAAAGCTGAAGTTATAAAAGAAGTCACCATACTTGCAAAAATTAAAAAATAAATAGTGAATTCAGTCAGTCCTGAAGGCATTTCTAGCATTGATTAACTCTTAGTAGCATGCGGAGGAGGGGCAAAATAACGAGGCATCTCACCTACAGAATGAACATTAACTTCTACTAAAACAGGACCAGAAAATTTTACAGCCTCATCTAATATTTTTTCTAATTCGTTGGCATGGTCAATTCTTTTATATTTCATTTTTGCAACTTTAGCTAACTGTTCAAAATTTGGTCCTATAAGATCAGCATAAAACTTACGTCCGCCATACATACTTTCTTGGATATGCTTTATTACACCATACCCTTGATCATTCATGATTAAAAAAACAACATCACAATTAGTTTCTACAGCTGTCCATAGATCAGGAAGATTTAGCATGAAGCCACCATCACCGCACATAGCAATAGTTTTTTTCCCTTCACTTCCAACTGAAACACCAATAGCAAGTGCCATTCCAGGTCCTATTGCAGCTCCTACAGGATAAATATTTTGTTCAGGTTTGTTAATTAGCATAGAGCGATTGCCCCACATACTATTAGAAATAGTAATATCCCTAACCCACTTCCCATCCTCTGGAAGAATTTTTCTTATGATTTCTGGAAAATCTTTATATGCGCCTAAGTTTTTTTTGTAATCTTGAAAAATTTTACTTTTGAGATCAGCAACTTCATTTACCCATTCTTCATCAGTAGAAAGCTGATTTGAGAGTCTGTGAGCAAGTTCTCCTAAAACTTTCTTTGCATCACCACAATGAAATAAATGTGTTTTATATGTTCTATTCTCTGCGTCAGGATCAATATCTATTTGAATAATTTTATGTGGAAGTTTTAAGGACATATCTCTTGTTTCATGTCCTCTTAACCTACTGCCAACGACTATCATTAAATCTAATGTTTTATAAAACTCTTCTATAAGTGGTACGGCATTAAAAGCACCTAAACTCATTTGATTGCTTTCTGGCACAACACCTCTTCCCAAAGCACTAGTTACAACAGAAAATCCCATTTTAATAAATTTTTCTACTTCGTTTCTTGCAAACTTACCGCCATTACCCACCCAAAGTATTTTTCTTTTAGATACTCTAATTATGCTTTCAATTTGATCTAGGGAAGAAGTATCACCAATTTGTAAATTTATGTTTGGCAACTTGATTTGATCGAGTATTGAGGGTCTTTTAATGTTAGTTCTTTGAATATCTATGGGTATTTCAACTGACACCGGTCCCATTGGAGGAGTAAGAGCTATGGTTGTAGCGTCTATTAATTGAGCAAGTGCGTCATCTGCATGACTTATTCTAATAGCTTCCTTTGAAATTGATTTCAGCATTCCAAGCTGATTGGGAACATCATGAACAGTCCCTTGATTTTTATCTAAATTTTCTGTGGCAGTTTGACCAGTAAAATGAAGTACAGGAGATCCAGCAAAGCGAGACTCTACTAGCGATCCTGCTACGTTAGCCGCTCCTGGACCTGTACTTGTAAAAACAACGCCTAGACCATTAGTGGCTCTTGCATAACCATCTGCCATATGGCCTGCACCCATCTCACCTCTTGCAGGAACCATTTTAATAAAATTTCTTCTACCTAT
The DNA here is from genome assembly GCA_016777705.1 of Alphaproteobacteria bacterium. Lineage (GTDB taxonomy): Bacteria > Pseudomonadota > Alphaproteobacteria > Puniceispirillales > Marisalimonadaceae > Marisalimonas. The sequence continues at coordinate 16,089 of JADHQW010000010.1, forward strand.
AGCATCTAACATAGGTATGTTGTGAACAGAAACTACGCCAAAAACATTTTTTACATCCATTTGATATAAAAATTCAGACACCAAGTCACCTACATTATAATTCTCCATATCACCCCTCTTTTGACTTAACATGTTAAAAACCTTATATTAATTTTTTATATTGTAAAAATTAAATCAATGATTGTTTTATTTAAATGAGTAATAAAATTGAACCTAAAGTAGTTAAAAGCTGGCTTTCTGATGGTAAAGAAATTGCATTTATTGACATCAGAGAATTAGGTCAACATACAGCAGGACATCCTTTTTTTTCTATCTCAATACCATTTAGCGTTTTTGAATTTAGTTTAGAAACACTTGTTCCTAACAAAAAAACACGATTAATTCTCATGGATAATGATAATGAAATTTCAAACTTTGTTTGTAAAAAAGCTGTTTCAATAGGTTATTTAAATGTATTTGTAATTGAGGGTGGAATTAAACAGTGGACAAAAGAAGGCTTTAATTTATTTGACGGAATAAATGTACCAAGCAAAACTTTTGGAGAATTAATAGAAAAAAAATGTCATACCCCTTCAATAACAGCGAAAGACCTTCACGAAAAACAATCTAACAATGAAAACTGTGTTGTGATTGATGGCAGACCTTTTGATGAATATAAAAAGATGAGTATTCCCAACAGTATATGTTGTCCAAATGCAGAGTTGGCATTAAGGGTACCATCATATATCAATGATAAGAATACAATAATAATTATAAATTGTGCTGGGAGAACCAGATCTATTATCGGAGCACAAACACTAATTGAGTTTGGGCTAAACAACACTATAAAAGCTCTAGAAAATGGAACTCAAGGGTGGTTTTTGTCCAACCTTAATTTAGATCACAATAAGAACGAAATGATCGATGCTTTTCAAACTGATCAACAGATTAAAGAATTAAAAGAAAAGGCCTTATACTTAATAAATAAAAATAATATTAAAGTAATTGATGTAGTGGAAACTCAGAAATTAATAGATAACACAAATATAACTACATATTTGTTTGATGTAACTGATAACCTAGACAAAAAAAATGTTAATACAATTCCAAACGTACCTGGAGGGCAACTTGTGCAAGCAACTGATAAATATATTGGTGTTTGGAATTCAAATGTCATTTTAATTGATGATGGAGATTTAATTAGAGCTGGAACTACAGCCATGTGGTTAAAAAAAATGAATTTTAAGGTCTTTATTTTTAAAAATGGTATTTTAGAAACTTCAAAATTAAAATTACAACATCATCACAATCATCAAGAAGAAGATTTGGAAATTTTAAATATTGATAACTTGATCAGCTTAAAAAATGTCACTTTATTTGATATTAGATTAAGTCAGGATTATTTGAAAACTAGGCTAAAAAAATCGATTTGGTTAAACCGGTCAGAAATTTTTAAACATAGTATGCATAAAAATGATAAAATCATAATTATCACTGATGACTTAAAAAAAACTTTTTTAATCGCAAAAGATATTCAAGATCAAAACAAAAATTGTAGGATAATGGTTTATAAATGGTCAAAAGATGATTTAGTAAAACATCCTGATTTTTTTGATCAAACAATAAAAAAATTAATCAAAAAGAAACATATAGATTTTAACTTTCATACCTATAAAAGGCACGAAGGAAGTAAGGCGCACGCAGAACAATATTTGAAATGGGAAACAGACTTAGTTGACAAGTTGGATAAACAGGAATTGTCATTTTTTAATATATTTTAAATATTGATAAACTTAATTTACCATTTACCGACAGAACCAACTGAACCATGACTTTCTTCTCCATTCAGCGGCTTTATGTTAGACCTTTTGATGTTGTCTAAATTTGTACCTTCTATTCTTAGCAGTCTTACAGGGTCTTTCCTGACTGGAGAATGCACATCACCTATATTATAAAAATGGACGTCACCTGTCGTCATTAGATAAGTTTTACTAGGTTTTACGTATACAACATCATCAGAAGATTTTTCTTGAATAATATCCCAATCAGTCATTTCAGTTTCTCCAGATGCTTGCCCATATATAGCCCAACTTGGGCCATGGTCATGAGGAAAACCTATGGCTTCATTTGCATAAACATGACCACAAACACAAAAACCTGTATCTTTATCTTCATAAAGTATCTGTCTTGGTGGCTCACCTTCTAATCTATCAGGAAGGTTCTGAACAACAAAATTTTGATCCATTAAAGCTTTAGAAACAAAATAACATATCTTATCTGATCCATCAGAGATTTTATTATTAGCAATTATTTCTTTTATATCACCTGCAAGGTCATTTAACGTATAAGGCATATATTCCTCCCAATAAAATCTTATAAATAGCTTACTTTTTTATTTTCCCCAATTCAAGGCTACTGGAGCAAATGTCCTAACCAAATTTATTAAACCAGCTTTTGTATTTTCTTCTAGAGGAGGAATTGGGTGTCTACAAAAGTCTGAACCTATTACTCCCCCCTCCTTCATAATTACTTTTGCGGCTCTAAATCCGCACTGTCTATTTTCATAATTTATCAAAGGTAAAATATTATTATACTGATTTTCAGCTTTCTCAATTTGACCATCTAGGTAATCCATAACTACAGGCCTTATTAAATCTGGGATCATCGCCGAACTCATATTACCAGTTGCACCAGCTTCTAAGTCAGCGAACAATGTTATTCCTTCTTCTCCATCAAATGGTCCTTCAATAACATTTCCACCCTCTTTTATAAGTACTCTTAACTTTGCAGCGGCCTGGGCGCATTCAATTTTAAAACACTTAACCATCTCAATTTCTTTTGCCATTTTTACTAAAAGAGGGACAGGCAAGTCAACGCCTGACAAAGGAGCATCTTGAACCATAATAGTTACACCTGCTTCGCCTACTTTAGAAAACTGTTCAAAAGTTTGCTGAGGTGTTCCTTTCATTAATGCTCCATGATATGGAGCCATCATCATTATCATTTCACCACCTAAGGCCTTAACAAGCTTAGCTCGCGATAGTGCAATATCAGTTGAAAAATGGCTCACTGTGGTTATAACAGGCACTCTACCTGCAACGTGTTCTATACACAATTTTGTTAATAATTCTCTTTCTTCATCGGATAATAAAAATTGCTCTGAATAATTTGCCAAAATACAAATACCATCAACCTTCTGATCAACCATACAGTCAATAACTCTTTTCATTCCGTCTTTATCTACTTCACCATTTGGTTTAAAAGGTGTTGGAGCAACAGGCCAGCAACCCTTGAATGCATTATTAGCCATTAAAATTCCTTTTCATTGTTATATTAAGATATAATAATTAAATATTTTTATTTTGCCAAGCATCAACGGTAACACCATCTTCTCTTAATTTATTTTTTTTAATTTTACCAGTTTGTGTTTTTGGAAAATCCTTCATAATTCTAATATATTTTGGTATAGCAAATGTTGCTAAATTTTTTTTAGCTTGATTTAATAAATCATTGTAATCAATTGACGTGTTATCATTTTTCATTAAAGCAACCATCACTTCATCTTCCATTCCCTCGCCACCTTTTGCAGGTATAGCATAAGCTGCAGCTTCAGTTATGTTTGGAATTTCTAAAAATGCCTGTTCAACTTCATATGAAGAAATATTTTCACCGCGCCTTCTAATACAATCTTTAATTCTATCTACAAAAGTAAAGCTGCCTGATGAGTCTTTTATTCCAGCATCACCAGTATGAAACCAAAAATTTCTCCATGTCTCAATTGTTTTTTCTGGCATACCCATATAACCTGACATGAAGCCAAATGGTTGTTTTGGTCTAACTACAATTTCACCAACTTCTCCGTCCTTTATTGGCGCATCAGTTTCTGGATCTCTTATCTCAACTTCAAAATATTTATGATATAATTTTCCACATTTACCTTCTCCTTTTTCATTAATTAGACCATATAACGGAATATTTACTTCAGTCATTCCATATAAAGGCAATACATCCTTAACGCCAAACCTATCTCTAAAAACTCTCTCCGGTTCACTGGGAAGAGGCGCTGAACCTATTAATATTAAATCGTGATCTTTATCATTTTCTGATGGTGGTTGAGCTGTAATGAAAGCAGCAATTGCCCCTAACATATTTGTATGCGTTACGTTGTATTTTCTAATATCACTTAGCCAATTAGAAGCAGAAAAACGTGATTTAATTATTGCTTTTGATCCAACCATAATACATGCTAAAAGTTGCATAAAAAGACCATTAGCATGGAATAAAGGTAAAGAAATATAAAAAACATGTTCGTGATTTAATTTATAATTTTCAATTGTACCAACAGCAAATAAAACACAATGTGCATTTGGCATTAAAACTCCTTTGGAGGGACCTGACGTTCCACTTGTAAACATTGTACATACTTCATCGCTAATCTTACCATGATAGACATCTTTTTCTAAAATCATTCCAGTTGATTTAAGCTTAGAACAATTAAGGACTTTAATTTTGGATTTGTTTTCTTGAACTAATTGGGCAACATCTTCATAGTAAACATCACTAACTATTATAACATTTGAATTTGCTAACCTAATTTGATGAAGAAGAACACTTCCTTTGAGAGCTGTATTTAAAGCAACAAACATAACTCCAAGAAAACTTGAAGCAACCCAATAAGGTATAAAATCCACTGGATCATCTACCATGACAGTAACAGTATCTCCTTGATTAATACTTAAATCCCTTAATGTTTTTGCTTTTTCAAAAGCTATATTTTTTAAATCATCAAATGACCATTCTGGTCCATCTACAAATTGTATAATTTTATTGTTTGGATGTTGTTTACATTGATTTAAAATAATCTCTGAAATTATCCAGTGATTACTATTTTCTATATTTTGGTATAAGAAAGGATTAACTTTATTCATTAAGTAGGTCCCGTTAATTTAATTTTCTTAAATAAGAAGAAATAAATAAATTAAGTTCTTTTGGCCTTTCTGCTTGTAAAAAATGACCACAATCTAAAACCTTTAACTCGCAATTATCAAGAAGATCAACAAATTTTTGTCCTGATTTCAACGGGGTCATCTGATCAAATTTTGCCAATACAGCTAAGGTTGGTATATCAATTCTTTTTGCAGCTTCTATCCCTGCATCATATTTGTTACATGCTTCCAAGTCTATCTTAAGAGTTTTATCATTATTCATATTCATTATATTAAAACCTTCACCAAAGTGAGCATGACCAGGCATATTGTTAGTAAACATAGCGCCGTCTTTTCCATGCCCCCATGTTACCATCATTTTATAGGCTCTCTTAAAATCTTTTGAAGCTAGATCGATTAAAAATTGATTAACAGGTATAATATTAGACCCTGCTATGAAAATCATACCCTTTAATAATTTTGGATGATTGTTATTTAATTCTAGTCCAGTTAAGCATCCTTGAGAATGACCTAAATAAACAATTTCATTTAAATTTAATTCTTTAAATAAATCAGATACCCACTCAGCACTTTCCTCAATTGAAATACATGGTTTACCCTCAGAAAAGCCATGGCCGGGCAAATCAGGTATAATTACTGAATAACCCTTATTGGCAAAATATCTAGATTGTTGAACAAAGCTTAAATGATTTTGGCCTGAACCATGAATGAAACAAAGAGTAGTTTTATCTTTATCTACCTTTTTCCCACCAGTGTTTATGTATGTTTTAAAACCTTTAAAATTAATAAACATTAAATTACATCCCTACTTTATTAATTTTGATACAGCACGAAATCCTTTTTCAAAGTCTTTCTTTATGTCGTCTATATCCTCTAAACCTACAGATAGTCTAATCATATCCTCAGTCAAACCAGATACTTTCATTGCCTCCGCACTAAGATGAGAATGGGTTGTACTACCCGGATGAATTAATAAAGTTTTTGCATCTCCTACATTTGCTAAATGGGACGCTAACTGGACAGATTCTATAAAAGTTTGTCCAGCCTTTCGTCCACCTTTAATACCAAAAACTACTACTGAGCCAGAACCTTTAGGAAGGATTTGTTTTGCAACTAAATGATCAGGATGGGTTTCAAGGTCTGGATGCTTTACCCATTCAACCAATTCATGATCTTGAAGAAAAGATAATAATTCGTGAGTATTTTCCATATGTTTTTTCATTCTCAAAGGTAAGGTCTCGATACCTTGCATTAAATAAAAAGCATTTGTGGGAGAAATAGAAGGACCAAAATTATACATACCCTCAGCCCTTATTTTCATTGTCAAAGCGGCTGGACCAAATTCTTCCCAAAAACTTATGCCACCTAAAGCAAAATGATCTCCAGAAATAGTAGGAAACTTTTCTTTATCACCCCAATCAAAGTTACCACCATTAACTACAGCCCCGCCAATAGCTATTCCGTGCCCACCTAGCCATTTAGTAAGAGAGTGAATTATTATGTTGGCTCCATGAGCAAATGGTTGCATTAAAAATGGAGTATTAAATGTTGCGTCTAAAACTAGAGGCACACCCTTGTTTTTACATATTTTTGCAATGGTTGGGACATCCATTATGTCTAAGCCAGGATTACCAATGACCTCACCAAAAACCATTTTTGTATTTGGTTTTATAGATTTTTCAATGGCATCAGGATCGTTAGGGTTAACAAAATCTGTGGATACTCCAAATCTTGGCATAGTATGTTGAAGTAAATTGATATTAGCTCCGTACATTTTACTAGAAGCCACAATATGATCACCTTTACTACATAATGCAGTTACAACTAAGTGCATGGCGGCCATACCACTTGAACATGCAATGGCGCTAGATCCTCCCTCTAATGCAGCTAGTCTCTGTTCTAACGCAGCGACAGTAGGGTTAGATATTCTAGAATATAAATGTCCTCCAATTTCCATATTATATAGAGCTGCCGCCTCTTCTGTATCTTTAAATACATAAGAAGTTGTTTGATAAATGGG
>JADHQW010000148.1 GCA_016777705.1 Alphaproteobacteria bacterium
TTTTTCTTAGAGTGTTTATCAACACGAGACCTTTACTCTTAATACCTTTTTCTAATGCAAGAGTTGCGTACAATCCACCTATTGAAAGCCCTACTAGAACTATGTTTTGAATTTTTAATTCATCTATTATCAAACATAAATCTGAAACTATAATTTCAGTATCCAAATCTAAACGCTCGTCAAATTTACTAATCTCTTGTCCCCTGAAATTATATGTTAGATATCCATTACCTTGGCCAACAACTAGTTGACCAATTTCTCCATTCCAAGCTGACACATTTCCTGTAAGTGCATTAACAAATACAAAAGTAAAACCATTATCTTTTGGTTTTACAAATTCGTAATAAATCTCATTTTTATCATCAATTTTTAAAATAGTCATTTTGATCCTCTAATTTTCTAAAATTTCTATTTTTAGATGTTGAAAGTGTAACTCCAACTCTTGATCTCTTAAAATAGCTATTTTTTTAAATTCTTCATCGTCTTCTAAATTAATTTGTTGTTCATTATTTTGATCTTCAAAATTAGGAGTTATTTTTCCTAAAATTTCTTCTGTTTCAGAAAATTCTCTTTTTAAAGGTTCTTCTCCAACTCTTTCTTGAAATGTAACTATAGCTCTAAGACCTCTTTCAATAGCAGATCGCTCATCTTCATTTTCACTTTCGTCAAAACCAACATATAATGCATGGATTATATGTTGCTTTGGATCTGGTAAAATACCAACATCAAATATCATTTCACCTTCTGGGTTTAAATTTGTATAAAAATCACTAAACCTAGCTAATATTTCTCTTGTACGTGATGGTCCTGACTCAATGGGCGGTGCTTTTTGAGGTGGAAGTGGGGCATTGATATTATTCCAAATAACAACACAAATAAGAACGCAAAAAGTTACGACAAGAGCAATTAAAAATGGTGTTGAATCTATAAACATATTTAATAAACACAAAAACTAATATTTCATTTATCTCTGAATTTATAATTTAACGAGTAATAAATCAAAGTAATAATTCAGATGTCAATATGTGAAAATTTAATAAAAAAATATTATACATATATATCAGTCACTTAATCAATATTACTTGTAATAAGCTTACACGACGATTTGCAATTAAGGTACTTTTGTTGTTACAATGATTCTGCATATAATATGTAATTATTTAAATTAACAAAGGTTTGTAAATTTTTTAAAAGCGGAAATAGGAGAAGAAAATGAAACGTATACTATTACCTGGCGTTATAGTATTGGCGTTAGTCATAGGTGTATACTTTATGACACAAAAAGGCGAAGATAAAGTTGCTGATGTAGCTTGTGGTAAAGTTACTATAGCCGAAATGAACTGGGCATCTGCGGAATTAATGGCAAATGTTGACAAAATTATATTAGAAAACGGTTATGGTTGTACAGTTGAACTAGTTAGTGGCGCAACAATGCCTACTTTTACTTCAATGAATGAAAAAGGAGTGCCTGATGTTGCTCCTGAACTATGGGCTAATGCGGTTGTAGAACCTTTAACAAAGGCAACTAGCGAAGGTAGATTAATTGTTGCAAATAAAGCACCAATTACAGGTTTAGGAGAAGGTTGGTGGTTACCACCTGCAACTCTAAAAAAACATCCTGAATTGAAGACAGCTCTTAATGTTATCAATAGACCTGATTTATTTCCATACTCTGAAGATAAATCAAAAGGTGCTTTTGTTGGATGTCCAGCTGGATGGGGATGCCAATTAGTTAATGCAAACCTTTTTAGAGCGTTCGAAATGGAAAAAAAGGGCTGGGTTCTTGTTGACCCAGGAAGTGCCGCTGGATTAGATGGTTCAATGGCTAAAGCAGTTGAAAGAGATGAAAACTGGTTTGGTTATTACTGGTCACCAACTTCTATGATTGGTAAATATAAAATGCATAAGTTAGACTTTGGCGTACCCTTCGGCGGTAAAGAAAACTGGGATGGTTGTATTGTTAAAGCAGAGAAAGACTGTGCTGACCCTAAAGTTTCATCATGGACTAAATCAGAAGTTAATACAGTTGTTACTTCCAATTTTAAAGAGAATGCCGGAGTTGCTTTAGAATTTATTAGTAATAGAATTTACCCAGGTGATGTTATGAATGGCATGTTGGTGTTCATGACAGAGCAAAAAGCTTCAGGTAAGGATGCAGCTTATGAATTTCTTGCTAAACATGGAACTGTTTGGGAAAAATGGGTATCTCCAGAGATAGCTGAAAAAATTAAAGCAAGCATTAAAAGCTAAAATAATTTAATTTTAAAAACTTATAATCACCACCTTATTCATAGGGTGGTGATTTGCTAAAAGTGGGGTCAGATAATGGACTGGTTTTTTAACTTTCCTTCAATGGAAAGAAATGATTTAAGGGAATTTAAAAAATCTGTTGATTTTACATTTACAGATTTCACTAGGTCATACGGTGCAGATATAGAAGGTTTTTTTGAACCATTATTAATGTTTCTGGTTTGGTTTGAAAAATTTTTTATTAACACCCCTTGGCCCTTAATTATATTAATGATTCTTGTATTTGCTTGGTTTGGTTCAAGATCAATCTCCGTACTAGTAGGTACTCTTATAAGCTTCCTTACAATTGGCTATTTTGGAATGTGGGAAGATACAATGTCAACTTTAGCTATTATTCTAGTGGCAACATTTCTATGTATATCTATTGGAATTCCAATGGGTATAGCAATGGCTAGAAGTAATAAAATTCAGGCGCTAGTTGTTCCTATTTTAGATATCATGCAAACTATACCTAGTTTTGTATACTTAATACCCGTTGTAATGCTTCTTGGTATTGGAAAAGTACCTGGATTAATTGCTGTATGTATATATGCAATACCTCCAATTGTACGTTTAACAAATTTAGGTATAAGATTGGTTGATAAAGATGTTTTAGAAGCATCAGATTCTTTTGGAGCAAACTATTGGCAAAAACTTTTTGGTGTACAAATGCCACTTGCCCTTCCAACAATTTTTGCAGGTGTTAACCAAACAATTATGATGGCATTAGCTATGGTTGTTATTGCATCAATGATTGGAGTTAAAGGATTAGGGCTACCAGTCTTAAGAGCTATTTCGAATCAGTATCTTGCTTTAGGACTTATGAATGGCTTAGCAATTGTAGTTCTAGCTATCATTTTTGACAGAGTAACTCAGAAATTTGGCTTGAGAATGCAAAAATATAGAAATGATGGTAAGGATTAGTTTGATGAGTAAAAATGATATATTAATCAAAGTAAACCAGCTTTATAAAATCTTTGGCGATAATAGTAATGAAGCTCTAAATTTAGTTAAAGGCGGAATGGGGAAAGATGAATTACTTGAAAAGTGTAATTGTGTTCTTGGTCTTAATAAAATTAACTTAGATATAAGAAAAGCAAAAATTCAGGTTGTAATGGGTTTATCTGGATCTGGTAAGTCAACACTAATCAGACATCTAAATAGATTAATAGAACCAACAAGTGGTGAAATCTTAGTTAATGATCAAGATATTCTGAGTTTATCACAAAAGGAACTGATCCAATTTAGACAAAATAACATGTCTATGGTATTTCAGAAGTTTGCACTTTTCCCTCATAAAACAGTATTACAAAATGTTGGTTACGGTCTTGCAATTCAAAATATTCCAATGAGTGAATGGAACGAGAGAGCAAAAAAATGGATTAATCGCGTTGGCTTAGATGGTTATGAAACATATTATCCTGGACAATTATCTGGAGGAATGCAACAGAGAGTTGGTCTAGCTAGAGCATTAGCAACTGATGCTGAGATTTTGCTTATGGATGAAGCTTTTTCTGCTTTAGACCCTCTTATTCGATCTGAAATGCAGAATATTCTTTTAGATCTTCAAAATGAATTGCATAAAACAATAATTTTTATTACTCATGATCTTGATGAAGCCCTTAAAATTGGAGATAGAATAGCTATTCTTAGGGATGGAACTATGGTTCAAGACAGTGATCCTCAAAAAATTATTATGCAGCCAGCAGATGACTATGTCTCTGATTTTATCAAAGATATTAATAGGGCTAGAGTTATTCAAGCTAAGTCAATAATGACACCAACAAACTCCAAAAGTACAGGGCCAGTAGTTCAAGAAAATATGGTGTTAGAAGATATCCTCCAAATAATGTCTGAATCTCCGTCAAAGCCTGTTACTATTGAAGATACAAAAGGAAAGATTACCGGCAAAATTGAAATGGCTAATTTAATTGAAGGAATGAAAAGACCAAAATCGCAAGGCACTAATATTACAGGTTAGTTTTTTTTGGTCTTCCTAGCTGTATTAAGTTAAATCCACTTTTTTGAAAACTATCAGGATTTAATGAATTTCTTAAATCTATTAATATATTCCCTTTCATAACTTTTTTTAGCCTAGTAGCTGATAAACCCCTAAATTCATTCCACTCAGTTAAAATAACTAACCCATCACTGTCTTGAAGGCATTCTTCAATATTATTTGAAAATTCTATATTTTTTAATATTTTTTTTGCCTCATCCATTGCAACTGGATCAAATACAGAAATATCGAAACCTTTTTCTTTTAATATTGGAATTATATCTAAAGAAGGGCTGTCTCTCATATCATCAGTTTCTGGTTTAAATGAAAGACCAAGAATTGATATCTTTTTATTCTGGCAATTATTATTAAAAGCTTCAATAATTTTATCTGCCATATCAGATTTTCTTTGTTTATTATATTGAACTACAGTTTCAACTATAGAAAGATTTGAATCATACTCCTTAGCAGTTTGCAATAAAGCTAAAGTATCTTTAGGAAAACAAGATCCACCATAACCTGGACCAGGGTGTAAAAATTTACTTCCTATTCTTTTGTCTAAACCTATTCCTTTTGCAACATCATGAACATCTGCTCCAACTTTTTCACATAAATCAGACATTTGATTAATATACGATATTTTAACTGCTAGAAATGCATTTGCAGAATACTTTATAAGTTCTGCTGTATTTAGATCTGTAAACAGTATAGGTGTTTCAATGAGATATAGAGGTTTATATATTATAGTCATTAATTGTTTAGCTTTTTCAGTTTCAATACCAACAACAACTCTGTCAGGTCTCATGAAATCTTCAATAGCATTGCCTTCACGTAAAAACTCAGGGTTTGAAACAACGTCAAAAAGAGCATCTGGGTTTATTTTTTTTATAATATTCTTTATTTCAGCACCAGTGCCAACTGGGACAGTGGACTTATTTACAATTACTGTATATCCATCTAAATTTTTGGCTATTTTTTCTGCTGCTTCATAAACATATGTAAGGTCCGCGTGCCCGTCTCCCCGGCGTGAAGGAGTTCCTACAGCTATAAATACAATATCAGCTTTTTTTATATTTTGGTCAATATCATTGCTAAATGATAATCTTCCAGAATTTTTATTTTTTTTAACTAAATTTTGAAGACCAGGTTCGTATATTGGTATAATATCATTCTTAAGATTATTTATTTTATCTTTATCTTTATCAA
>JADHQW010000149.1 GCA_016777705.1 Alphaproteobacteria bacterium
TCTGAAAAAGAAGACTTTATTTTAAATGAAGGACCTTATCGTTCAAGTAATATTATTGTAGCTGGAGATAATTTTGGCTGTGGCTCAAGTAGAGAGCATGCTCCTTGGGCTTTGTCAGACTTTGGTATTAAATGTATAATCTCAACTTCTTTTGCTGATATTTTTTATAATAACTCTTTTAAAAATGGTCTTTTACCAATTAAAGTAACAGCTGATCAAAGAGAAGCTTTAATGGCTGACGCCAAAGACAAAGAAAATCCAGAGCTTGAAATAGATCTTCCCTCTCAAGAAATAAGGAGACCAAATGGATCTGTTATAAAATTTGAAATTGATCCGTTTAGAAAAAAATGTCTTTTAGAAGGTTTGGACGATATAGGTATAACTATGGAAAAATCTGAAGAGATACAATCTTTTGAATCTAAAATGTCCTCAGAGCGTCCTTGGCTGTAATTTATTTTTAGAGTTAGGAAAGAAATGTCATCAAATAGAACATTAATGGTTTTGCCTGGAGATGGAGTTGGTCCTGAAGTTGTAAATGAAACACTTAGGGTAGTTGAATGGTTAGCCAAAAATAAAAGTATTACTTTTAATGTAAAAGAAGGTTTAGTTGGGGGAGCCTCTTACGATAAATATGGAACCCCTCTTACTGATGAGACATTAGCGGATACTATTGAAGCTGATGCAGTATTATTTGGAGCCGTAGGTGGTCCTAAGTATGACGGCGTTGATTTTGATAAAAGACCTGAAAATGGTTTGTTAAGATTAAGAAAAGAAATGGACTTGTTCGCTAATCTTAGACCAGCAATGGTTTTTCCTGCTTTAGTAGATGCTTCTTCTCTCAAGCCCGACATAATATCAGGGTTAGATATATTAATATTAAGAGAACTAACAGGTGGCATCTACTTTGCTGAACCACGTGGTATTGAAGAAGTTAGCTCTAAAGTTAAAAAGGGGTATGATACTAATTTATACACAACTCCAGAAATAGAAAGAATTGGAAGAGTAGCTTTTGATCTCGCAAAAGCAAGAAGTGGAAAAGTTACTTCGGTTGAAAAAGCTAATGTAATGATGTCTGGAGTTTTATGGAGAGAGGTAATGACAAACCTTCACATAAAAGAAGGCGATGGGATAGATATGCACCACATGTATGCTGATAATTGTGCTATGCAGCTTGTAAGAGATCCCAAACAGTTTGATGTTATAGTTACGGATAATTTATTTGGAGATATTTTATCAGATTGTGCTGCGATGTTGACTGGATCTTTGGGAATGCTTCCATCAGCTAGTCTAGGCTCGGTTGACAAAAACACAGGAAAAAGATTTGCAATGTATGAACCTGTTCATGGTTCTGCTCCTGACATAGCAGGAAAAGGGTTAGCAAATCCTTTAGCAGAATTATTAAGTCTCTCTATGATGTTGCGTTACTCATTTGAAATGAAAGACGAAGCAGACTTGATAGATAAGGCAGTTTCACTTGCTCTTGAGGCTGGTCCTCGAACCCCTGACATAATGGCTCACGGAAGAGAAAAAGTTGGAACAAAAGGTATGATGGATATTATTTTGCGTAAATTAGAGGAATTAACAAATTAGATGACTTATAACATTGCAGTAGTTGGTGCTACAGGTGCAGTTGGAAGAGAGATGCTTCAAACTTTATCTGAAAGAAATTTTCCTATTAATAATATTTATGCCTTAGCTTCAAAATCTTCTATGGGTAAAGAAGTGTCCTTTGGTGACAATAAAGTTTTAAAAATTAAACCTGTCGATGATTTTAACTTTGAAGATGTAGACATTGCACTTTTTTCTGCTGGCTCAGAAATTGCAAAAAAATTTGGACCAATTGCAGGAAAAAAAGGTTGTATAGTCATCGATAATTCTTCCTATTTTAGAATGGATGACGACGTTCCTTTAATTGTTCCTGAGGTTAATCCAAAAGATATAGACGGGTTTGTAAAAAAAAATATTATTGCTAACCCTAATTGTTCAACAATTCAGTTGGTTGTTGCTTTAAAACCCATTCACGATCAATGTAAAATAACAAGGGTAGTTGTTTCAACTTATCAAGCTGTTTCGGGTGCTGGAAAACCTGCAATGGACGAACTCTTTAATCAAACTAAAGGTGTTTTTGTTCACGACCAAGCTAAACCAGAGCAGTTTACTAAGAAAATAGCATTCAATGTTATTCCTCATATTGATGTTTTTATGGATGATGGGTTCACAAAAGAAGAATGGAAAATGAAAGTGGAAACGAAGAAAATTTTAGATCCTAACATCAATGTAGTTGCTCATTGTGTAAGGGTTCCTGTTTTCATTGGTCACAGTGAAGCTGTATTTGTTGAGTGTGAAAATGATATTAATGAAAAAGAAGTAAGAGAGTTACTGAGAGAATCTGAAGGTATAACTGTTATAGATCATAGAGCAGATGAAGGATATGTCACTCCTGATGAAGCTGCAGGTGAAGACGATGTGTTCGTTAGTAGAATAAGAAAAGACCCAACAGTTAAAAATGGTATTGCTTTTTGGTGTGTAGGAGATAATCTCAGGAAAGGTGCTGCTTTGAATACAGTGCAAATAGCAGAGCTTTTAGCTAGTAAAAAATTAAAAGGAACTAAACTTTGATTTTCATAATTCAAAGTTTAGTTTTATTGAATTAGTGGATATAGTTTGGATTTTAGCAGCTGTTTTTGCTGCAGCTTGCCAAACAGCTAGATCCGCGTTTCAAAAAAATATGATATTTAAATTAGGTGACTATGGTGCGGCTTACATCAGGTTTTGTTATGCTTTACCATTTACAATGTTTATTTGGATTGTTTGGATTAATATTCCTGGAAATTCAATTCCAAACCTATCAAATTATTCTTTAACTTTATGCTTTTTAGGGTCGATATTTCAAGTTCTCTTTACTTATGTCCTTATGAAAGTTTTTTCTCATAAGAGTTTTGCTACTGGTATTGGATTTTCTAAAACTGAAGTAGTATTAATAGCCTTGCTAGAAGTGATAATTTTAGAAGTTGCTTTTTCTTATCCGCTTATTTTTGGGATTTGTCTTGGTGTTATATCTGTCTTATTTTTGTCTTTTGCAAAAAAAGGGGAAACTATATTAGGAACTTTAGAAATATTATTTTCTTCAATGATTTCAATATCAACTATTGTTGGTCTTTTATCTGGGTTACTTTTGGCCGCATCAGTAGTTACTTTTAGAATGGCAATCATATCTGTTGATGCTCCTATCTTAGACAAGTCAATTTTTATATCTGTTATAGCTATTATTTTTCAAACAATATTTGTTGGACTATACCTATTTTATTTTAAAAAAGACCAATTTGTTGCTGTTTTTAAATACTGGAAACCAAGTTTACCTGCGGGCATATGTGGAACTGGAGCTACCTTTGGATGGTTCTTAGCATTTGGACTTGCCACAGCTGCTGAAGTAAGAGCTGTTGGGCAGGTTGAATTAATTTTTTCAATTCTTATATCAATAATAATATTTAAAGAAAAAATAAAAAGTACTGAATTTATAGGAATAATTTTATTAGCTATATCAATATTAATTATAATATTTAATAAACTTTAATTAGTTCCAGTTTTAAAATTTGCACTTTCTGTTAAATTTGTTATTTATTAATTAACTAATGCTAACTTAAACAATTCTAAAAAGATTAAAAATGAATAGACCAAGACCTTTATCCCCTCACCTGCAGATTTATAAACCTCAAATAACATCTATATTATCTATTTTTCATAGACTAACAGGAATATCTCTGTCGATGGGAAGTTTCATAATAGTTGCTTGGATAGTGTCCTTAAGTATGGGTATTGAAAGTTATTCTTATTTTATGTCAATTGTAGATAACTGGTTTGTTCAGATAATTATTTTTGGATTTGCCTTTGCACTATTTTATCACTTCTCAAATGGAATACGTCACTTATTTTGGGATGCTGGACTTGGTTTTGAGTTAAAGAGTGTTTATATCTCTGGTTCAATAGTAGTTTTGAACGCTATTATTTTGACAACCTTAACTTTATATTTTGTTTATTTTTAAAAAGTAATAGTCATGAATAATAATGTAATGAGAAGTGATTTAGGTAAAGTTCAAGGTTTAGGTTCAGCTAAACATGGAGTTGGTCACTGGAAAATTCAAAGGATAACTGCAATAGGTATGATACCTCTTTTACTTTGGTTTATTCCATCTTTGCTAATAACAATTTTGGGCAGTTACGATGAAGGTATTTTATGGATACAAAATCCTTTCAATGCAACAGGATTAATTCTTTTAATTGGGACATTATTTTTTCATGCTTCTCTTGGTTTGCAAGTTGTCATAGAAGACTATGTCCATTCTGAAGGATTAAAAGTTCTATCAATTATGTTGATAAAATTATTATCAATATTATTAGGTGTTTTATCAATTCTATGTGTTTTAAAGATATTTTTGTAAGAAAAGAAAGAGAAATATATGTCTGATTATGAAATTATAGACCATGAACATGATGTTGTTGTTGTGGGAGCTGGAGGTGCTGGATTAAGAGCAACTCTTGGAATGGTTTCTGGCGGTTTAAAAACCGCTTGTATTACCAAAGTGTTTCCAACCCGAAGTCATACAGTGGCAGCCCAAGGTGGAATTGGTGCTGCATTAAATAATATGGGTGAGAATGATAGCTGGCAGTATCATATGTATGACACCGTTAAAGGTTCAGATTGGTTAGGCGATCAAGATGCAATTGAATATATGTGTAAAAATGCAATACCTTCAATTACGGAGTTAGAAAACTTTGGCGTTCCTTTCTCTAGAACAGAAGATGGTAAAGTTTATCAAAGACCTTTTGGAGGTCATACGTTAGATTACGGTAAAAGCATGGCCCGTAGAGCATGCGCTGCAGCTGATAGGACTGGGCACGCGATACTTCATACTCTTTATCAACAGTGCCTTAAACACCAAGCTGAGTTTTTTGTTGAATACATAGCCCTAGATTTACTTATGGATGAAAATGGTTCTTGTAAAGGTGTATTAGCTCTTTGTATGGAAGATGGAAAATTACACAGATTTAGGGGGCACCAAACTGTTCTCGCAACAGGTGGGTATGGTAGAGTTTATTTTTCTTGTACATCTGCTCATACATGTACAGGCGATGGAAACGCGATGGTATTAAGAGCTGGTTTACCCCTTCAAGACATGGAATTTGTTCAATTTCATCCTACAGGTGTTTATGGTGCAGGTGTTTTAATAACAGAAGGTTCAAGAGGAGAAGGTGGTTATCTAACTAATTCTGAAGGCGAGAGATTTATGGAAAGATATGCTCCTACCGCAAAAGATTTAGCAAGTAGGGATGTGGTTTCGCGTTCAATGACAATAGAAATTAATGAAGGTAGAGGCGTGGGGCCAAATAAAGATCATATATTTATGCATCTTGAACATATTGATCCTGCGACATTACATATGAGATTACCAGGAATTAGTGAAACGGCTAAGATATTCTG
>JADHQW010000150.1 GCA_016777705.1 Alphaproteobacteria bacterium
AACCAAACGATAGACTGATTATAATCAATTCAGCTTCAAAAAGTTTTGATATGACTGGGTGGAGAATAGGTTGGATTACTCATCCTGAAGAATTAGGACAACATATAGCTAAGCTTGTACAAATTACAACTACAGGCGTACCAGAGTTTCTACAAATTGGTTTTATGGCGGCTCTTGAAAATTATAAAAGTATTACAAATAAGTTGAGACAAAATTTAAAAAAATCCAGAGATCTTATGTTTGATAGATTAAAAACTTGGGATCAAGTTGAATGTAGTATTCCAGATGCTGCTTTTTATGCTTTTTTTAAAGTCAGGGGTATGGATAACTCACTAGATTTTGCAAAAAAGTTAATTGTTGAAACCAATGTTGGAGTTGCACCGGGTATAGCGTTTGGTGTATCTGGAGAGGGCCACATAAGAATATGCTTTGCAGCAAAAGAAAAGTTTATTATAGACGTAATGGACAAACTTGAGCCCGTGCTTAATAAAAAATAATCATATTACCAAGCTGTAATACTTTCCTTTAGTTTTTTATAACCTTCTATAAATCCTGGTCTATCTTTGCTATAGATACCATCAAACTTTTCTAAAATATCGTTTAACCAATTTTCTAATTCAATATTGCCTGGATTTGCGTCTATATATGCATCTCTTATTAAAACGAAATGTATTCTTGGGTCATAGGGTTTTTTAGTGCCATTCACTGTTTCGTCACCGTCTAAAAGCCTCAACAACATAGCATCAGCAGATCCAAGTGTTTGTTCGTGAATAGGAGGTCCTTCCATTCTATACATTACTGATGTCATGTCTCTACCATTACCAGTAGAAAATCCCATTGATTTCCATGCATTATCAATAGTAATATCGCTATTAACATGATTTAAAACTTTTTGGCCAAAAGCCCTTAAAGGATCTGATATGTCAGCAAGTAAATCAGTTAATCTATCACCGTCTAAATCCGTAGCTAAAATTATGCATTCTTGATTTTCTATTAAATCCCATATTAGTAAACCATAGTTAGTATCTGCAATATGTTGCTCTATTTTACCTGACCAGTTTTCCATTCCTGATTTGAAATTTTTTGGTAATAGGGAAATTATTTTATCAACGTTTTCTTTATGTTCTTGGTAGGCGTTTACAGCCCATTTACGGCCTATTTTGAATTTAGTTCCTTCCAGAAGCCAAATCAATAACCCAGCATTTATTCCATCTTCCATTGCTTGAGTTGGTTTAAATGCAACTCTACCTAATTTTCCAGTATCGTTAACCATTTTTAAAAAAAGGCGACATGCATGAGCCATTTGTATGCCTGGAGTATTCATCTCAGTGTGCACAATGCCTGTTTGATTATTAACTGTAAATTTAGATTTGTCTTGAGAGTATGGTAGGCATGGCATGCATCTTACGACAGTTATTGGTCCGTATGGACGTACGTTACAATAAACACCTGCTTGTGTTCGTAATGGAGCATTTCCTGATTTTCCCATTACTACAACTCTATTTCCATTTGTATCGTTAACATAAGCATCGCCAGCAGTGGACCACTTAATAGAGGTATTTTGCATATTTCCAAACCAACTTAATGCTTCTAATTTTGTATCATGTCTAATTTGAGACCACATTGGCACAGCATAAAATGGGAGGTTTAAGATATCTGCAGCTGCAATTGTTCCCAGTAGTGCATATGCATCAGTTAATGAGTGACATATTGGGTTTACTGTCCCACAATGCCTTCCACCTTTCCAAACCATCGCATCAGGATATCCTTGAGGTCTTATTTCAGTTTCTGAATAAAAAGTGTTAAGAAGTGACTTTAAATCACCGCCTTTAGCTTCAGTTTTGGCTATTTTCATCAAATCTAACATTTTAAGACCTTAATTTATTTTTGAAATTATTAATTAATTGATTGTATTTAAATACTATACAATCCAAATAATACATACATAATTTAATTAAAAAGTTAAATGTTTTTTAAAAAATTTTTAAGTTTACTTATGTTTTTTATTTCATCAAAATAATTTAAGTTATCAGGACTCATAAACTCTTGATTAATCAAATGTTTGATTAAAAGAATAAGAGGGTTCCAATAACCTTTAAAGTTAATAATTCCAACTTTTTTATTCTTGATTAGATCTAACTGACACCAAGTTAGAACCTCAAAACATTCATCAAGTGTTCCTACGCCACCAGGTAATATTATAAAAGCATCAGATTTTTCATACATCATTTTTTTTCTTTCATGCATTGTCTGAGTTATTATTAGTTCAGAATTAAAAATATTTGGAATTGAAGAGTTAACAACATCTTTGCTTAATAAAAAATCAGGTATTATTCCTATTGTTCTTGCACCAAATCTTACGCCTGAAGAAGAAAGAGCACCCATTATTCCCTTTTCACCTCCACCAAAAACAATGTCAAAATTACTCTCAGCTATTAACTGTCCAACAGTCTTCGCATTTTGTATGTTAATATTGTCAGCTCCAGAATTAGAGCCTCCAAAGATACATATTTTTTTTTTCAAAATATTCAACTTTATTTTTAAATTTCTAAAAAATGATTTCTTATTGTGTAGATTTATTTTAGGATAGTCTATGTTTTTTTAGCTAAGGTTTTTTATGAAAATTTCAAAAGTTATATATTTGTTGTTTGGTGGGGCAATACTAGCAATAGTGGCTATACTAATTGCATTTTATCAACCAAACTTGATAGAAGAAAAAGAATTAGTTGTGCCTTTAGTTAAAGAAGTTGTTGATGCAAAACCGATTGAAATAAAAACAACTAGAAAACAAAGTGGAGAAACTATCAAACTTGAAGTAATCAGAGTTAGGCCTGATGGCAGTCTTGTGATTGCTGGAAAAGGTTTTCCAAACTCAAAAATAGAAATAATTTCTGGCTCAAAAGTAATAGCAAAAACAACTAGTGATAAAGTTGGCGAATTTATTGCTGTTCCTGAAAAAGAACTTAGTCGTGGTGAATATTTATTATCGTTTAGGCAAACTAATAAAGATGGTGATGTAATTATAGCAAACGAAACTTTAGCAATAAAAGTAACTGGTGAAGAAAACGACCTTCCTATTGTAGCAATAGTAGATAGCCAAGGGAAGGCTGGGGCAAGAATTATTCAAGCTCCAGGTTTGGTAGATAAGGATAGTACAAAAGAAGATTCAAATAAAAACACAACTCTTGATCAAAGAAAGCCTTATATAGCTATCTTAGCTATGACCTATGATAGTAAAATAGGTCAACTGACTTTGTCAGGCCTTGCACACAATGGGGTGCAAGTGAACGGAGGCTTTTTTGGAAAAGAAACATCTTCCACTAAGATTTCAAATGATGAATGGTCATTATCTATTCCGGGTAAACTAATTTCTGGAAAACAGAAAATACTAGCCGTTTTACTAGGAAAAAATGGAGAGTTAATAAGTAAAAATTCAATTAATATTACTGGTAAAGCCATACAAAATGCTAATGGTAACACTTTTGTTATAATTCAAAAAGGTGATGCACTATGGAATATAGCATTTGATAGATTAGGTTTAGGTAATCGTTATGTTGATATAGTAAAACTTAATAAAGACAAGATTAGTAATCCTGATTTAATTTATCCTAAACAACTTTTTGTTATTCCTAAACAAATTGAAAATAATAAAAATTAAACTTATATGATTGATGCCAAACTTAATAATTTTTTAAGGCCATATTTAAGTTTTTTAGCAAAAATAATTATTAAGTTAAATATTTCAGCAAATATTATTACTTTTTTAGGATTTTTTTTGGGTTTATGTTGTTTCTATTCAATCATAAATTTTTATTTCACGGGTGCTTTTTTATTCTTGGTTCTAAATAGATTTTGTGATGGGTTAGACGGAGCTGTTGCCCGATTACTTGGTCCTACTGATATTGGAGCTTTTTATGATATTACCTTAGATTTTATTTTCTATTCTTTGTTTCCAATTGCTTTCATTTTTGTAGATATTAAAAACGCATATGCTATATGTTTTTTATTATTGAGTTTTGTTTCTACACAGACAACTTTTTTAGCTTCTGCATGGATTATTGAAAAAAATAAAGTCTTAGTTTCAACTAAACAAAAAAAATCTTTTTTTTATATAGGTGGAATAACTGAAGGGTTCGAAACAATTATATGTTTTATATTAATGTTATTTTTTTATGAATCAGTGGAATTAATTGCATATATTTTTGGAATACTTTGTTGGATTACTTCAATTTCAAGGCTAATTCTTATAAAGAAATTATTAAGAAGTTATTCTTAATATTTATTTAATTTTTTTTTAAAATAAGTTAATAATATTTTATACAATATATAGAAAAAAATAAAATGTAGGTTATATAAATGAAAGATTTTACCAAACACTTGAATGATGAAGAGTATAGAGTGACACAACAACATGGGACTGAACCTGCATTTTCTGGCGCTTATTGGGATAAAAAAGATGCTGGCACTTATAGCTGTATTTGCTGTGATACAGAGCTTTTTTCAAGTGATACAAAATATGAATCACACTCAGGTTGGCCAGCATTTTATCAACCAATTTCTGAAGATATTGTAGCTACGACTGTTGATAATTCTTTTTCCATGGTAAGGACTGAAGTTCACTGTTCAAATTGTAATGCTCATTTGGGTCATGTGTTCCCAGATGGACCTGAACCAACAGGATTAAGGTACTGTGTTAATTCGGCATCATTAAATTTTAAAAAAAAACATGAATAAATGCTAGGAACAACAAAAATTTACGGATGCATTGCGGATCCAATCGACCATGTAAAAGCACCAACAATCTTTACATCTATATTTAAAAGCAAAAATATTGATGCTGTTATGATACCTCTAAAAGTCTCATCAAATGATTTGACTAATTTAATTCAAACTCTAAAAAAAGTTGATAACTTTCATGGATTGACAGTTACTATTCCTCATAAATCTGCAGTTGTAGAATTATGTGATTTATTAGATACAGAGGCAGAAACCACTCAAGCTGTCAATTGGATAAAATTTGATAATAATAGAAAGTTAATAGGTAATAACTTTGATGGTAAAGGTTTTATTAATGGTTTCTTAAGTCAAAACCATCAACTTTCAAACAAAATAATTGGTTTATTCGGATCAGGAGGAGCTGCAGTTGCAATTGGTTGTTCACTTGCTTATGAAGGAATTAAAGAATTAAAAATTGTTAATCGAGATATAAACAAAGCGAATGATCTCAAAAAAAGAATAAATTCTTTTAATAAACAACTAAAAATAACTGTTTTTTCTCAATATGACTATGATATAAATAACTGTGACTTAATTATTAACGCTACAAGTCTAGGTCTGAAGAAAAATGACCAAGTACCTTTTGACGTAACAACAACTCAACCAAAATGTATAATAGCAGACATTATTATGCAACCTGAAGAAACAAAGTTACTTAAGCAGGCCAAATTAATTGGAAGACCTATTCATTATGG
>JADHQW010000151.1 GCA_016777705.1 Alphaproteobacteria bacterium
TTTCAGTTCAAGGACCAATGGGAAGAGATGTTTCAGACACTTACCTATTATTACAAGCTCAAGTTAACTTAAATAGGGCGGACCCTTTTTCTAGTCTAAATAGTTTATCAATGCCTGACGAATTAATTGGAGCAGACTTGTCAGGTGTTAAAATGGCATATTCGCCTGACTTAGGCTGCGCCCCTGTAGACAACAATATAAAGGCTACTCTTTTAGAAAAAATAAATACATTTAAAAGTAATTTTCTTCTTTCAAAAGAAGATCATCCAGATTTTTTAGATATTCACGAATGCTTTGAAATAATTAGAGGCTTTAATTTTGTTGCATCTCATAAAGAGAAGTTTGATCTTCACAAAGATTTACTAGGACCAAACGTAATAGATAACGTTGAACGAGGATTAAAATACAACCTTGCAGATGTTTCTTGGGCACATGTAATGCAAACAAAAATTTATAAGAGTTTTCGTAATTTTTTTAATGAATATGATGTTTTAATCTGTCCAGCAGCTGCTGTTTCACCTTACCCTCACGAACAATTATTTGTAGATACCATTAATGGTGAAAAAATGCCGACTTATATGAGATGGTTAGCACTAAGTTATGCATCTACTATGGCTATTCCATGTGTTTGGGCGCTACCTTGTGGATTAGATCATAAAGAGATGCCTTTTGGGATTCAATTGATTGCGCCTGCTGGTAAAGATGTTCAATTATCAGAAATTGCAAAAAGTTTGGAATCTGTTTTAATGGCTAATAAATTAACTAAAAGACCAGTACCAGAGATAAAATAACTTAACAAGGTTAATAGGATGAACGGCATTAATTCTGAAAAATTACATGAAATTAAAGTTTTTTTTGATAAGACGACGTCTACACTAAGTTATGTAGTTTATGATAAGCTAGAAAAAAAATGTGCGGTTATTGATAGTGTTCTAGATTTTGATTATTCGTCTGGGGATATAGATTATGTAAACGCTGACAAAATAATATCTTTCATAAATGACAAAAAACTGAACCTAGAATGGCTTATTGAAACTCACGTACATGCAGATCACCTCTCAGCATCTCCTTATATTCAAAATAAACTTGGAGGTAAGATTGGTATTTCTGAAAATATCTCAGACATCCAAAATATTTTTGGCAAGACATTTAATGCTGGAACAGAATTTCAAAGAGATGGAAGCCAGTTTGATAAACTATTTAAAGAAGGTGATCAGTATAAAATTGGTGGAATTCACTGCAAGGTGATTCATACACCTGGTCATACACCCGCCTGCAACGCCCATGTGATAGGCAACTCTATTTTTGTTGGAGACACTTTATTCATGCCTGATCTAGGAAGTGCAAGGGCTGATTTTCCAGGCGGCGATGCTCGACAACTTTATAAATCAATTCAGAAAATCTTAAGCTTCCCAGACGATACAGAAATTTTAGTTTGTCACGATTATCCTCCCTCAACTAGAGGAGTCAAATGGT
This sequence comes from Alphaproteobacteria bacterium, assembly GCA_016777705.1. Taxonomy (GTDB): domain Bacteria; phylum Pseudomonadota; class Alphaproteobacteria; order Puniceispirillales; family Marisalimonadaceae; genus Marisalimonas. The sequence goes on from JADHQW010000151.1 coordinate 1,477, forward strand.
CGACAACTGTTGGAGAACAGAAGAAAAATAATATTCATGTTAAAACATCAATCAGTGAAGATGAGTTCGTGAAAATACGAGAAGAAAGAGATAAAACATTAAATATGCCAAAACTTATTATCCCATCCATTCAAGTAAATATGAGAGCAGGACATCTTCCACCTCCTGAAGATGATGGAAATATTTACATTAAAGTACCAATTAATAATATGAAAAATCTAATCTAGTTCTTTAAGAATTGATTGAACAATTTCAAAAATTTTGTCAATATCATTCTTTTCCGCAATAAGAGGTGGAGAAAAGGCTAATGTATCTGCCGTAACTCTTAACATTAAACCTTTGTGCCAAGCTTTTTTCATCGCTTCATAGCCCCTTGCTCCAACTGCTCCAGACCGTGGGGCAATCTCTATTGCTGCCACAAGTCCTAAATTTCTTATATCTATAACATTTTTGTCATTTTTAAGTTGGTGGATAACACTTTCCAAGTATTTTGCTGTTTTACCAGCTTTATTAAATAAATCTTCATCTCTGTAAATATCTAAGGCTGCAAGTCCAGCTGCAGATGCAATCGGATGTCCAGAATATGTGTAACCATGAAAAAGCTCTATAGGCATATCTGCTTCATCCATCATAGTGTCATATATTTTTTTTGAAACAACTGCGGCTCCCATAGGAATAATCCCGTTAGTGATTGCTTTTGCACATGAAATAATATCAGGGGTAACTCCAAAATATTCTGATGCAGTAGCCGTTCCTAATCGGCCAAAACCTGTTATAACTTCATCAAATATTAATAAAATGTCATGCTTGTCACAAATTTCTCTTAATCTTTTTAAGTAATTTTTTGGAGGTGGCAAAACCCCAGTAGAACCTGCAATAGGCTCAACAATAACCGAAGCAATTGTAGAGGCATCATGAAGGGCAACTATATTTTCCAATGTATCAGCTAAATAATCACCATGTTCAGGAGAACCTTTAGAGAATTTATTTTTATCCGGCAAATGAGTATGAGATATATGATCAACCCCAGAAAGAAGTGTTCCAAAATATTGTCTATTTCTTGGCATACCTCCTACAGAAATACCTCCAAAGCCGACGCCATGATAGCCTCTTTCACGACCAATCAAACGTGTTTTTGTTCCCTTACCTCTTGCTTTATGATAAGCCAAAGCTATTTTGAGAGTACTATCGACCGCCTCAGATCCGGAGTTTGTAAAAAACACATGGTCTAAACCTTTGGGAAATAAATCAGCAACACGACTTGCAAGTTCAAAAGCTTTAGGATGCCCATATTGGAAACTAGGTGCGAAGTCTAAGGTAGCTGCTTGTTGAGAAATAGCTGAGGTGATTTCGGGCCTGTTATGTCCAGCATTTACACACCATAATCCTGCGGCGCTATCAAGAATATCTTTTCCAGTTTCACTTTTGTAATACATGCCATCAGCTGATACAACTATTCTGGGATCTTTTTTAAAATCCCTATTAGCCGTAAAAGGCATCCAATAAGATTCTAAGTCGTTTAATCTTTTCATAATTAACCTCCACAAGCTAAACTAGAAGAAAGAAAATTTTCTTATATATTACTCTGACAACATGATTTGATAAGGTCAAGTTATAGGTTTTGTTAACTATTAAATAAGTGGTTATGAGCACCAAGTGCTGGAGGTTTTTTAACTGCTTTATTGTCCCTAAACTGATTATCTATAGGCAAAGGTAATGCAGGAATTTCAGAACCATTTTCATTCTTAATTTTCTTAGAAAAAATATCTCTTATTTTGAAATGATTATCACTAATTGCTTCTTCCATAGACTTGACTATTGAACAACAACAATCTGCTTCAGCAAAGATTTCAAACCATTGATTCTTGTCTTTTAAGACAATAAGTTCTCTTACTTTTTGAATAACTTCATTTTGATTATCATTCATTTTAATATACTTTTCTGGCAAATCTATAGCTTCACAAAACTTATTCCAAAAACGATCTTCTAGAGGAGCCGCAGCAACATAACCCCCATCTCTAGTTTTATAAATATTATATCTTGGTGACCCTCCCGATAGAACTGAATCTGAATTACCTGGCCAAACATTTTTTGAAAACCCAGAACCTAGGCCCCAAAACATAAAAGGAAAAAGATTATCTGTCATCGATATGTCTATAAAAGATCCCATCTCATTGATGTCTCTTTTTCTTAAAGCCAATAAAATATTAATTACGGCTGGGTAGGACCCGCCAGCTATATCCGCAACAAGGGCTGGTGGAACAACGGTATTATTGTCATTTCCCATACTTAAACTTAACAAACCTGTATTACCAATATAATTTAAATCATGACCAGCATCCATACTTTTAGGGCCAGTTTGTCCATACCCAGTAATAGACACATAAATTAATTTTTTATTAATTTTACTTAGAGTTTCATAGTCCAACCCAAGTCTTTTCATTACACCTGGCCTGAATTGTTCAATAATTATATCCACTTTTTTTATCAATGGTTTAAGGATCTTAAAACTATCTGGATCTTTTAAATCCAGCGCTAAACTTTTTTTTCCTCGGTTAAGCATTGAAAAAGAAGCGCTTTGACCACCCCATTTTAGATAAGATGTTCTTATCTCATCACCAACTTCAGGTCTTTCAATTTTAATAACTTCTGCCCCAGTTTCAGCAAGGAATAAACTAGCAAGAGGCCCAGGTAAAAGCGTTGAAAAATCTAAAACTTTTATACCTGATAAGGAGCCTTTTATTGTTTCATCCATACTTAGTTCCCTAATAAATTATAAGAGATCTCTTCGACTTAAATTTTTAATCATAGACGCTATTCCAAATTCCCATTGTGGACAAGCTGTGGATAAATTAACAAAATTAATTAATTCTCCTAAGTTCGATTCAGAAATTGTTACTTTATCTCCAATTTTGTGAGTAAAGCCTTCTCCAGGAATATCTCTGTCTTCAGTTGGAGCAAACAAAGTTCCTAAAAACAACATAAATCCATCTGGATATTGATGGTGTTTTCCAATAGTTTGATTTACAAGATCTTCTGGATCTCTACTAATCTCTGACATTGAACTAGATCCATTTAATATATATCCTTCTTTACCTTCTACCTTTAGTGAAATATAGGCTGATTTCATATCTTCAAGGGTGTAACTATCGTCAAAAATTCTTATAAAAGGCCCAATAGAACAAGACGCGTTATTATCTTTAGCCTTACCCAAAAGCAAAGCTGAACGTCCTTCAACATCTCTGAGGTTTACATCATTACCTAATGTCGCTCCCTGTATTATGCCTTTACTATTAACTGCTAAAACAATTTCAGGTTCAGGGTTGTTCCAATTTGAAATTGGGTTTAATCCTACTTCAGACCCAAAACCAACTGATGATAAAGTTTGTGCTTTAGTAAAAACTTCAGCATCTTTTCCTATGCCAACTTCTAGATATTGAGACCACAATCCTTCATTAATGAGAGCTTTTTTAACTTCCGAAGCTTTTTCTGAACCAGGGACAATGTCTTGCAAACTATCACCAATCAATCCACCAATGTGATTTCTAAGGCTTTCTGCTTTCTTAGGATCACCAGCTGCCCTTTCTTCTATGACCCTCTCAACCATTGATTTAGCAAATGTAACACCGCACGCCTTAACAGCTTGGAAATCACATGGCGCAAGAAGTGAAATGTTGGATGTTTTTATTAAGCTTAATTCAAATAATTCTTTTATGGAGATAACTTTTTCACCAACATAACGGTCTAAATATTCTTGAACGTTCTTTAATTCAAGCAAGTCTCTCATAGTAGGAATTTCTTTAGATGTTATATCGAAGACAAAGCCATCCTTTATTTTAACTAAACATGGACCACCCTTAGTCTGATCCCAAATTCTACCAACAAAACACCCTTCTGCATAATTCATTTCTATCTCCTAATAAGATCTTCTTTAAATGCAACTTAGCCTAA
>JADHQW010000152.1 GCA_016777705.1 Alphaproteobacteria bacterium
GCTAAAGGAGCGCCATGGGATGGAGTTAGAAATTATCAAGCAGCAAAAAATTTAAAGGGAATGAAAAAAGGAGATCTTTGTTTTTTTTATCATTCAAACATAGGTAAGGAAATTGTTGGGATTATAGAAGTTATTAAAGAATCATTTTTAGATAAAACAGATGAGAGTGGCAGATTTGTAGCTGTTCAAGTTAGGTTTAGGGAAAAACTAGTGAAAAGTGTAACACTTGAAGATATTAAAAAAAATAAGGCTCTAAGCCATTTATCACTGATTAAGCAAAGTAGGCTCTCAATTATGCCTATAGACTCTAAAAGCTGGAAAATTATAAATAAGATGAGTAATATTTAAAAATCTTAATGAAAAAAAATAGAAAAAAACCTAAAGCTAGAAAAAAAGTTTCAAGAAAACCTAAAGCTAGAAAAAAAGTTTCAAGAAAACCTAAAGCTAGAAAAAAAATTTCAAGAAAACCTAAAGCTAGAAAAAAAGTTTCAAGAAAAGCTAAGGCTAGAAAAAAAGTTTCAAGAAAAGCTAAAATAGCAAAAAAAAATACCAATAATTCTGAAAAAGAATTAATTTTCAAAACAAGACCTGAGTGGGTTAATAATGCCTTAGCCAGTAAATCTCAGTATCAAAAAAAATACGCTGACTCTATAAAAAATAATAATGAATTTTGGAAAAAAGAAGGAAAAAGAATTTCTTGGATCAAACCATATAAAAAAATCAAAAATGTTAAATATAGCAAGACTGATGTAAAAATTAAATGGTATGAAGATGGTACTTTAAATGCTTCAAGCAACTGCATAGATAGACATCTCAAAGATAAAAAAGATAAAACTGCAATAATTTGGGTTGGAGATGATCCTAAAGATACAAGAAAAATATCATACCAACAATTACACAATGAAGTGTCTAAAGCAGCAAACGGATTGAAAAGTCTAGGTATAAAAAAAGGTGATCGTGTAACAATTTATTTAACAATGATTCCCGAATTGGCAATTACAATGTTGGCTTGTGCAAGAATTGGAGCTATTCATTCCATTATTTTTGGTGGTTTTTCTGCAGACTCTATCTCAGGGAGAATAAATGACTGTGAGTCTGAGTTTATAATTACTGCTGATGAAGGTGTAAGAGGAGGAAAGACTATCCCTTTAAAAGAGATTACAGATGAAGCTCTTTTAAAATGCCCTAATGTTAAAAAATGCATAGTCGTTAAAAGAACTGGTAATTCTATAAATTGGGTAAACGAGAGAGATATTTGGTACGACGATTTAATAAAAAATGTCTCTAATCAATGTGACCCTGAAGAAATGAACGCAGAGGATCCATTATTTATTCTTTATACCTCAGGCTCAACAGGGAAGCCCAAGGGTGTTCTACATACTACAGGTGGATATATGGTTTATGCATCAATGACTCATCAATATATTTTTAATTATAAACCCAAAGACATTTATTGGTGCACAGCTGATATAGGATGGGTAACCGGACATAGTTACATAATCTATGGTCCTCTCGCTAATGGAGCTACAACGATTATGTTTGAGGGTATTCCAACTTACCCTGACAATTCTAGATGGTGGCAAATTATAGATAAATATAAAGTGAATATTTTTTATACCGCTCCCACTGCAATTAGAGCATTAATGAGAGATGGTGATGAACCAGTTAAAAAAACTTCCAGAAAATCACTAAAATTATTAGGAACGGTTGGAGAGCCAATAAACCCTGAGGCTTGGATGTGGTATTTTAAGACAGTTGGTAATTCAGAATGTCCTATAGTTGATACTTGGTGGCAAACAGAAACAGGAGGTATCCTAATCAGCCCACAAACTGGTGCGATTGATTTAAAACCAGGTTCAGCAACAAAACCTTTCTATGGAATTAAACCATCTATTCTTGATCAAAATGGCAAAGAAATTAAAGGTGCCGGACAAGGTAGACTGTGTATTTCTCAATCATGGCCTGGACAAATGAGAACAGTTTATGGGGATCACCAAAGATTTATTGATACGTATTTTTCACAATTCGATGGTAAATATTTTACGGGGGACGGAGCAAGAAGAGATAAAGATGGTTACTATTGGATTACAGGTCGTGTTGACGATGTAATTATAGTTTCAGGACACAATTTAGGAACAGCAGAAATAGAAAGTGCATTTGTTGCTCACCCGAAAGTTGCTGAGGCAGCAGTGGTTGGTTATCCACATGATATTAAAGGAAACGGCTTGTATTGTTATGTCACTTTAAATGCTGGTGAACAGGATGACTTAGATCTTGAAAGAGATTTAAAACTTTGGGTTAGAAAACAAATAGGCCCATTAGCAACACCTGATATCATTCACTTCTCTCCAGGACTACCTAAAACAAGGTCTGGAAAAATTATGAGAAGAATTTTAAGAAAAATTGCAGCTAATGAACACGATCAATTAGGGGATACAACGACTTTAGCTGATCCAAGTGTTGTTCAAAGTTTAGTCGATAATAGAAAAAATATTTAGATTTTTATTAATTTAGAAAATTCATCTTTAATATTATCCCATTTTAATATCATTGAGTTTAAAACTATTTTCCTATCTAGAACCTTTAATTCTTCTGCGATAGGAGCCCACTCGTATAATGCTAAGGCGCTTTCATTAAAGGGCCATGATTTATAATAGTCATTCCAATTAATTTTATCTAACCTTTCTGTAAATTTTTTTTTGGCTTGAGTTACCACTTCTTCGGGCATTCCATTTGCAAGTTCTTGATTTAATATTTCTTCATATATGTTTGTAGCGTTGTCCGTTTTTTTATAATCATAAAAAACACTTAAATAAGATAAACTGTAAAAAGTTAAGTCTTGAAGAGCTACGGAATAGATGTTCCATTTTGCCTGATTGATAGATGCCAAAAATTTTTCATCATCAAAATGTAGAACCCATTTAGTTCCCATTCTTGTTTTTAAATAATTATATAAAGTTACTTGAGATACCCACGCTGATTTTTTTTGAATAAATGATTTAAGATCATCAATATTCTTAATTTTTTTCTTTGGTAAAATTCCTTTGAATAAAGCAAATAAATAAACTCTGAAATCCTCAAGTTTTACATCTTTTAGTTTAAGTTTATATTTAAGCATTTTTATCTACCTATAGTTGATTTATAATATAAAAACCGCATAATTTCGACTTATTTTAGGGGTTTCAATCTATATCAATTTAAGTATGGTTCCTCTTTTTAACCTATAGGGAGAGTAAAAAATGTCGAAACAAGAAAAACACTGGGAAAAAACTAAAGGTTTGCTATTTATTACTTTAGCAATCTGGTTTGTATTCTCAATTGGCATCTTTTTCTTCGGAGCCGAAATGGAAGCATCTAGCTTTAAACCTTTTGGATACCCACTGTCGTATTATATGACATGTCAGGGATCATTACTTGCGTTTGTAATATTGATCTTCTGGTTTGCTGGTAGACAAGAAAAAATAGATGAAGAATTTGGTTATACTGAAAGAGAGGATGACTAATGATTAAAGGTAAATTTATAGACAATCTACCAAAAGTTTATGGAATCTACACAGGTGGATTTTTAGCTTTCATAATCTTAATGGCGGTTCTTGAACAAGCAGGAGTATCTGCAAAAGCAATTGGTATTGCTTTTGTAGCGTTCACTGTTGGTATCTATGCGATAATCGGTTGGTTATCACGTACACTTCAAGTAGACGCATATTACGTAGCAGGAAGACAAGTTCCTACTGTATTCAACGGAATGGCTACTGCAGCAGACTGGATGTCTGGTGCTTCATTCGTTGCAATGGCAGGTGGTATTTACTTCAAGGGCTATGGATATATGGCGCTTCTAGTTGGATGGACAGGTGGATACGTACTTGTGGCTTCTTTGTTAGCACCTTACTTGAGAAAATTTGGCTGTTACACAGTTCCAGATTTTATCGGTACAAGATACGGTGGTAACCTAGCAAGACTATCTGCAGTGTTAGTATTAACAGTAGCTTCATTCACTTATGTGACTGCACAAATTAACGCGACAGGAACTATTGCATCAGTTGCACTAGATATTCCTTTTCAAGTAGCTGTGTATGTTGGATTAGTAAGTATTTTGATGTGTTCATTGCTTGGTGGAATGAGAGCGGTTACATGGACGCAAGTTGCGCAATATATAGTTTTAATTATTGCTTACTTACTTCCTGTGTTCTGGATCAGTAATAAAATGGGTGCTGGATTCTTCCCACATTTAATGTTGGCAGATGAAGTAGCTAGAATTGCTGAATTAGAAGGTCAGTTTGGTTTTGTTAAAAACTCAGCTGCCGACTTAGCTACAGTACCAAAAGGTTTAGCTGGAATAACTAAAGCACACTCATCAGTTAACGGAACAAACTGGGGATTTATTTCTCTAGCAATTTGTATGATGGCAGGAACAGCTTCTTTGCCTCACGTTATGATGAGATACTTTACTACTCCAAGTGTTAAATCAGCTAGAAGATCAGTAGCATGGTCGCTACTTTTCATCTTCTTGTTATACTCAACTGCGCCAATGTTAGCTACGTTGTCAAAACTATCATTGATTGATCCAAATCTTGCGACAGGGATTATTGGTAAATCAATTACTGATGTTCAAGCAATAGACTGGTACCAAAACTGGAACCAAGCAAATCTGATGTTTGTTAGCGACTTTAACGGAAATGGAACTCTTGAATTGAATGAGTTTTTCATGGGTGGTAAAGCCGTTGTGTTAGCAACTCCAGAAATTGCTGGATTACCTTATGTAATATCAGGTCTAGTTGCTGCTGGAGGTATGGCAGCTGCCATGTCTACGGCTGATGGTTTAGTTCTAGCGATTGCAAATGCTTTATCACATGACTTGTACTACAAGATCATTGATCCAAAAGCAGAAACTGCGAAAAGACTAATTGTTGCAAGGGTATTACTTGTATTAATTGGTTTTGCTGGAGCAACTATTGCAGCTCTTGAAATTCAAGGTATTTTAGGTTCAGTAATCTGGGCTTTTGACTTTGCGATGTCAGGATTGTTCTTCCCACTTGTATTAGGAGTATGGTGGAAGAGAGCAAACGCACAAGGTGCTGTTGCAGGTATGCTACTAGGTTTAGCAGCTGGTACTTGGTATCTAGTTTGGGTACGTACTGGTGGATCTGGATTCTGGGGTATTACTCAGCTTACGTTCGGTATCGTTGGATCGTTGGTTAGTTTAGTGTCTATGGTTGTTGTTAGTTTACTAACAAAAGCACCAGATGCAAAAACTATGGCAATGGTTGATGAAGTTCGTATTCCTAGCGGTAAAACAGTTCTAGGAAAACAACACTAATTAAATTTTTATTAAGGGGCGATTTATTTCGCCCCTTAGTTAAGTTAAAAAACAAAATTCCTTTTTATATTTATGCCTGATATTCATCCCGCTATACTTATAAT
>JADHQW010000153.1 GCA_016777705.1 Alphaproteobacteria bacterium
CAAATATTACAGAATTAAAAAAACGTGAAGAAGAATTAAATAAAACGATTTTAGATTTGGATGAAGCTAAAGAAAAAGCTAACGCTGCCAATCAAACCAAAAGTCAATTTTTAGCTAATATGAGTCATGAATTAAGGACACCATTAAATGCAATCATAGGTTTAACTGAGATGTTAAAAGAAGATGCTGCTGATGATGGATTAGATGACTTTGAAGAGCCTTTAGATAGAGTTTTTAATGCTGGTAAACATTTATTAACCCTTATTAATGATGTATTAGATTTATCAAAGATTGAAGCCGGTAGAGTTGAATTATTTAATGAAACATTTGAACTAAAACAAGTATTGGATGATGTTGTTAAAACGTCATCAACATTAGCATCTAAAAATGAAAATGAGTTAGTCCTTGAGTACAATGCTGATATAGATTTCGTAACAGCTGATCAAACACGATTAAAACAAGTAGTATTAAACCTAATTTCAAATGCCTGTAAATTTACCGAAAAAGGTATAGTAACTGTTAGTATTGATAAGATAAACCAAGAAGGTGGAGATTTAATATCTATTGATGTAAGTGATACAGGTATAGGCATGTCTGAAGAGCAGATGGCTAAACTATTTAACTCCTTTGTTCAAGCAGATAGTTCTACTACTAGAAAATATGGGGGAACTGGGTTAGGTCTTACCATTTCTAAACAATTAGCAATTTTGATGGGAGGAGATGTTGTAGTAAATAGCGAACTTGGAAGTGGCACAACTTTTACAGCCACCTTCTTAGCAGATTTTATAGGAGCATCTGAATCTCTGAAAAACTTGAGCACACAAACTTCATCATTAATAGAAAATGTAGTTTCATTAGAAAATAGTTTAGGAAAGACAGTTTTGATTATTGATGATGACCCTACAGTAAGTGATCTTATGAAAAGGCAATTGATTAAAGAGAATTATAAGGTAGTGGTTGCTCCAAACGGAAAGGAAGGCATCAGACTGGCTAGAGATCTTAAGCCTGATGTTATCACCTTAGATATTCTTATGCCTGAAATGGATGGCTGGTCAGTCCTTAGAACGTTAAAAGCAGATCCTGAAGTGTCAGATATTCCTGTAATTATGGCATCTATTCTCGATGAAAAAAATAAAGGGTTTTCTCTTGGAGCGGCAGACTTTTTATCTAAGCCAGTCCAAAAAGAATATCTTATGAAGTCGATTAGAAACTTAATAGGTAATAAAAACGATTTGAAGATTTGTTTAATTGAAGATGATGATAGTTTACGATTTACTATGCGTGAAATTTTAGAAAAACAGGATGTAAAAATAATAGAAGCCGAAAATGGAAAGGTCGGCATGTCTATTTTAAAAAATGAAGAAATCAAACCAGATTTGATTTTATTAGATCTTATGATGCCTGTTATGAATGGTTTTGAATTTTTAAAAGTAATTAGGGAAACGGAACTTAGTACTATTCCTATTTTAGTATTGACTGGTGCAGATTTAAGTGAAGTAGAAAAAAAGTTCTTGTCTGGTGAAACTTTAAAAATTCTAGAAAAGAGTGACGATACTTTTTCAACAATTGTTAAGGAAGTAGGTAATGTGATAAAAGCTTCTTCAAATAAGGGAGATGGATAATGACAAAGATTTTATACGTAGAAGATAATGAAGATAATGTATACATGTTGTCTAGACGTCTTAAAAGAAAAGGCTTTGAAGTAGTTATAGCTGTTGACGGTGAACAGGGTGTCGAAATGGCATCTTCTGAAAAACCAGATTTAATATTAATGGATTTAAGCTTACCTAAAATGGATGGATGGACAGCAACTAAACACATTAAAGGTAATGATAATTTGAAATCAATCCCAATAATAGCTTTGTCAGCTCATGCAATGGAAGAGCATAAAAAAAGAGCCCTTGATAGTGGATGTAATGATTATGACACAAAGCCTGTTGATATTGAGAGACTATTATCAAAAATTTCTAAACAATTAGGAACAAGCGATGATTAATAAAGAAGACGCTAATATATTAATAGTTGATGATATTGAAGATAATAGATACACGTTAGAAAGAAGATTAAAAAAAGATGGTTATACGAATATATTTTCAGCAGAAGGTGGTAAATCAGCTCTTGATATGGCCTCTAAAAATAAATTTGATCTAATTCTTTTAGATTTAATGATGCCTGATATGAGTGGCCTTGAAGTGCTTAAATATTTAAAAGGTGATCCTCTTCAAAGGACAATACCGGTCATTATGGTAACTGCATCTGACGAAGTGGAAACTGCAGCTGAATGTATAATAAACGGTGCAGACGATTTCATAACAAAACCATTTAATGGAACCTTATTAAAAGCCAGAGTTGGAGCGAGCTTAGAGAAAAAAAGATTAAGAGATAGTGAGGAAAATTACTTAGATAGAGTTGAAACAGATAAAAAAAGGTCTCAACAAATTTTAAAAACAGTTATGCCCACTTCAGTTGCCAATGAACTTCAATCTTCAGGTAAGGTAAGATCAAGAAGATATGATGACGTTGCCATATTTATATGCGATTTAGTTGGTTTCACATCTTTTTGCGAAAAAAATAATCCAGAACTAGTTGTTGAAACACTTCAAGGAATTATTGAAAGTTTTGAAAACACTTTTGAAGACTTTGGTTTAGAAAAAATTAAAACCGTAGGAGATGCAATAGTAGCAGTTGCTGGTCTTTCCTCTCATGCAACTTCTCCAATAAAATCTTGTGTAGACTGTGCATATAAAATTAGAGAAGTAGCTAATTCCGCGACAATACCGTGGGATCTTCATATAGGTATACATTCAGGATCTTTAGTTGCTGGAACTATAGGAACTAAAACTGTCCAATTTGATATATTAGGTAAAAATGTAAATATTGCCTTTAATATATGTGACAAGTCAGATGCAAATCAAATTTTAATTTCAAGTGATGCTTGGATGACAGCGAGAAATGAAATAAAAGTAAAGTCTATTGGATTAAAGAGATTGAAAAGTGGCCAAGATATTGAAATTTTAGAATGTATTTAGTGAAGTTTTTATTTAGTAAGGTCGATACTATTATTAATTTTTTTGTTTATAGAGCAATTAAAAATTAACTATTTACTTGTTAGGTAATTATTTTATGATGTAATTAATAGCTTGTGTGAGTTTAATATGATTATAAACCATGGGGTAAGGGGTTCAGTACCAAATTCAAGTCAAAAAAACATGATTTTTGGTGGTAATACCCCATGTGTGGAAATTAAAACAAATCAATATCAGCTCATTTTTGACTGTGGAACAGGTTTTTCCAAAGTTGATTTCTCAAATAATCTCCAAAGTATTATATTTATTTCTCATTTTCATCATGATCATATACAAGGCTTTGCCTTCAATGGTTTTAGTTCTGATTTAAATAAAAAAATTATTGTAACTTCTGCACATTCAAACGTAGAAAAAACACATAAATTTTTGTTAAATTATTATAATATACCTTACTTTCCTGTTGATTATATTAACATAATTAATAGGTTCGAGTTTATGAGTTTTGAAGATGTTGTTAATAAATTTGATGATTTACAGATAAATACAATCAACCTAAACCACCCTGGCGACTCCTCAGGATATAGCATAATCAAAGATAAAAAGAAATTTTGTTATTTGTTAGACAATGAATATAAGGAAATTGACACCCAAAAAGAACAATTAATAAGATTTTGTGATAATTCAGATACTATAATATGGGATGGTATGTATTTAGATAAAGAATTAATAGATAAAAAAGGTTGGGGGCATTCAAGTGTTGAACAAGGAATTGCTTTTTCAAACCAAATACTGGTAAATAATTTTTTGATTTCGCATCATGCCCCTTGGAGAACGGATACAGAAATTAAAAAATTACAACAAAGTATTTCTAGCAATAAAGTTAGATTTGCGGCAGAAAATGAGGTCATAGATTTTTAATGGAAAAGACAACTTACAAGGAAGGCCAATATGTATTCAGGGTTGGAGAATCACCAGATAAAATGTTTTTATTAGTTAATGGATCTGTTGGTATTTTCTTGCCAACTAATGAAACTACAGTTCCGAACTTTGTACTACAGGAAAATGAATTATTTGGCGAAATGGGCGTTATTGAAAATGAACTTAGAATGGCTTCAGCAAGATGTTTGAAGGAAAGTATAATTATTTCTGTTACGAAAGAAGAGTTTGAAGAACGAGTAAATAATTCAGATGTTTTTGTTAAGGGATCATTAAAAGCACTCTCCTATAGACTTAGGACTGTAGAAAAGAAAATGCAATAGTTGTTTTCAGATTTTTAGAAAAAATAAAAGAAAAATAATTTTAAAAACTTTTCAAACTTTTGATCACCAATCTTTAACAAACTCGTGTGAGAACGAAAACATTTTCAACGGAGTAGCCTCGCCTCTAGGTGTTTCTGCTGTAGGATTTAAATTGTATTCATCAACCCCTCTAGCAAGTTGTGTTTCGAAAAATGGCCAAGTTTCTAAATCTCCTTTAACATTAGTTGGTGAGAATCTCATAGTTACCCCGCACCTTCTTCTATTTGAATTATTAGCTTCTGAACCGTGAAGTAATGCATCGTTGTGTAACGATATTTGACCAGCCTTTAAATTAAGAGAAACTATTTTTGTTTCATCTAATTGATCAAAAGAGACCTCTTGGTTTAAAACTAAATTCTTTGCATCGTTTTTTTTATGAACAAATTTACCTAGTTTATGACTGCCAGAAACTACTTTCATGGCTGCATTTTCTTCGTCAGTGTCAAAAACAGCAAGCCAGACAGTTACTGCATTTGCTGGACTTAAAGGCCAGTACTGTGCATCTTGATGCCATGGAACTACAGAACCATCTCTTGGTTCTTTATTAAAAAATTGACCGCCCCATTGAACAAAATTTGGTCCAATTAGGTCTTCTACATAATCTAAAATAGTTGGCGTTCTGCATAAGTCATAAAATTTTTTGCTAGCCTTGTGCCACATATTAGTTTTATTTATATCAATTTCTTTTGGTAATTTAGAGCTTAACTCCTCGTACCAATCATGAATGTCATTAATAGCATTTTTTGAGAAAACAGGTAAGCCTGTAACATAACCATCTTCCAAATACTGTTGCTTTTCAGATTGAGATAGTCGTCTTGCATTTTTATCTATTTCAAACATATTTCATCCTTCCCATTTTTCGTTAGCAGCATTTTGCCATGCTATTTTCAGTTTTTCTATATCAAAGTTTGGCTTTTTTGCTGCGTCAATTAAATGCTTTTCTTTCTTTGTCATATAATTTATACCTCTTTCAATCATTGGAAGAGCATCGCTAGGAATTAAAACTGCACCATGTTGGTCTGCATGAATTATATCGCCATCATTTACATGAAGG
>JADHQW010000154.1 GCA_016777705.1 Alphaproteobacteria bacterium
TTTATGCCAAGAAACCACGACTCTCAAAAACCAAAAGAAGAAATCAATCCTATCAATCTAGATATTTCAGATGAAATGATAGCCGAAAGAAGAGGTGGTTCAGGTCCAATGCCTAAAGACATGCCTAAATGGATGGCATCTACAATCACTAAAATTGATTTGTTCAGTAAATGGATTGGTAATATCGTTTGTTGGATTACTATCCCTTTAATATTTGCGATGGTTTATGAAGTGTTAGCAAGAAAACTTTTTAATGCTCCAACTATGTGGGCATACGACATGAGTAGATTTATGTATGGAGCTTTATTTATGCTTGGAGCTGGTTATGCGTTATCTAAAGGTGTTCATATAAGAGCAGATTTTTTATACAGGAATTTTAAAACTAAAAATCAAGGTAGAATAGATTTTTGGTTATATCTTTTGTTTTATTTTCCAGGCCTGACTGTATTTTTATATATGTCTACAGGATTTCTACAGGAATCAATTATGAGAGGCGAAAAAGGAATGGACACTGCATGGATGCCATACATGTGGCCTATCAAAGCATGCTTATGGATCGGCATAATATTTTTATTAGTACAGGGAATTTCAGAATTACTTAAAAGTTATTGGGCTGCAAAAAAAGGTGAGTGGCCAGGGGGTAATGATTAATGTTAGCAGAATTAATTGATCCAGCTATTTTAGGTTTCATACTTATTGGGGTGATGCTTTTTTCTATATTTGTTGGTTTTCCAATATCGTTTACATTAATTTTTTTAGGATTTGTATTTGGTTATTTGGGATTTGGTAAATTGGTATTTTATTTGATGACCTTGCAGTTTTCAATGGTTATGACTGAACAAACCCTCGCAGCAGTTCCTCTCTTTGTTTTTATGGGAATAATGATGGAGCAAGCTGGGTTAATGGAAAGATTGTTTTCTGCATTTCAGTTAATGTTAGCTAAAGTAAGAGGCTCTTTATATTACGCTGTTTTATTTGTTTCAGTAGTTTTTGCTGCAGCAACAGGGATTGTTGGAGCGTCTGTGACTATACTTGGAATTATGGCTGCGAAATCAATGAACAAGTCTGGTTATAATGTTAGATTGGCAGCAGGAACAATTACAGCTGGTGGAACTTTGGGAATATTAATTCCTCCAAGTATTATGCTTGTTGTAATGGGTCCTATAATGGAAATCCCAGTAACAGATTTATTCGCTGCTGCTATTATTCCGGGAATATTATTAGCAACTCTTTACGCTGCTTACACAACAATTAGATGCTGGATTGATCCAAGCTTAGGTCCAGTTCTACCACCAGAGCTGAGAGCAACTAGTATGAAGGCAGTATGGGTTGAATTTTTTTTAGGCTTAGTCCCACCTGCAGCATTAGTATTCGCTGCATTAGGTAGTATTTTATTTGGTTTTGCAACACCTACAGAAGCTGCTGGTTGCGGGGCAATGGGTTCTTTAGTTTTAGCCTTAGCATATAAAAAATTAACATTTGGTAAATTACAAGATGCTTTAGTTAAGACTTTAGAAATTTCTGCATTAATAATGGTATTAGTTGCAGCTTCAAACTTTTTTGGAGCTGTGTTTTCAAGACTTGGAACACCAATGTTATTAACAGAATTCCTACTTGGGTTAGAGATGAATAAATATTTAATTTTAGCAATGATAATGGCTATGATTTTTCTTTTAGGTTGGCCATTAGAGTGGGTACCAATAGTAATGATTATAGTTCCTATTATTTTACCTTTAGTTGAGGCGTTAGGCTTTAATCTAACTTGGTTTGCAATTTTAGTAGCAGTGAATTTACAGACAGCGTGGCTTTCTCCACCAGTGGCTTTATCTGCATATTTTTTAAAAGGGGTAGTTCCAGAGTGGGATCTTAAAGATATTTATTATGGAATGATGCAATTTATGGTTATTCAAGTTATTGGTTTGATTTTAATTATAGTATTTCCTCAAATTGCTTTATGGCTTCCTGGCTATCTGTATGGACAGTAGAATTTATTAGTTTATTATAAGTTTGTGATTCAATCAAAATCAAATAATGACTTAACAAACTGGGAAATTGTCTCTGTTAACCCAAGTGATAAAAAATGGACTTCAACAGATTTGTTTTGTTTTTGGGGTGTTAATATACAGAGCATTATAGCCTTTTCTCTTATTGCTTCACTTTATCTTGTTTACGAACTCAATTTCTTGGTTGTGCTAGCTGGAAGTTTATTGGGTTCTTTTTTTGTTTATATATTTGCCAATCTTATAGGTAAACCATCTCAAAAACATGGCATTCCATTTCCTGTTTTACTGAGAACATCTTTAGGCTTTAGAGGTGCTAAATATTTTTCATTATTAAGAGGTTCAGTGGGTATTTTTATGTTTGGTGTGCAAACATATTTTTTGTCCAAAGCTATTAGTTATTTAATAAGAATTTCTATTTTTTCATTTGATAATTCTCTACTTGATCAGGATATTTTTTTAATTTTTCTGTTAGGCCTAAATATTATTGATTGGATTTCTTTCATATTAGCCATAACACTACAAATTATTTTATTTAGTAGAGGACATAAGTTTAACAAATTACTCATTAATTTTTCAGCTATTACTGTATATTTTGGAATGTTATTATTTTTCTTGGTCGTAATACTTTATGAATATGAATATGTGACACAAGCTTTTTTAGATATATTTATTTTTAAAAATATATTTACTCAAAATAATATTCTTCCTTTGATTACAGTAGCAGGAACAATTTTTGCATATTTTTCAGTTGTGATTGTAAACTTTGGAGATTTTTCACGCTACGTAAAAGATGAGAAGGAATTAAAAAAAGGAAATTTAAGCCTAATAATAAACCTTATAATATTTTCTTTTTTTGCTGTTTTTATTGTTGTTGGATCTGATGTTATTTTAAATAAGAATTTAGAAAACATGGAAAGAATTTTAACCAATCCAACTGATATAATTGGAAAATTTGATAACATTTTAATTACAGTATTAGTACTATTTTTTATAGTTTTTGCTTCTGCTTCTACAAATTTAATAGCGAACTATGTTCCTATTCAAAATTCATTATTGAATTTTTTTCCAAATAAATTTTCTTTAAAAATTTCTGGTTTTACAATTGCTATTATAGGTTTTGCTATAGGTATATTTTGGCTTCCTCTATTAAGTCAAATCGGCATTCTATCTTTTGTAGATACTTTTGCAGCTTTCTTTGGACCATTTTTTGGCATTATAGTTATTGATTATTATGTTATTAAAGATGGTAAATTAAATAATAAAGATATTTTTTCAAGCAGAGAAAATTCGTCTTACTATTATTCTAATGGATGGCACTTAAAAGCTATCTACTCTTTATTTATCGGTTTTATTTTTGCCGCTTCTACAATTTGGAATGAAAATTTAATTGCTTATCAATCTTTTTCATGGTTGATCGGTGCTATTGGTTCCTCTGTAACTTATTATCTTTTAGCAAATAGATAAATTTATGCATAAATTTGATTTAACAAATAAAACAGCAATTATAACTGGTGGTGCCCAGGGCTTTGGACTTGATATTGCAAAAAGATTTTTAGACTCTGGCGCTAAAGCAATTATATGGGACATAGATGAAAAAGAATTAATTAAAGCCTCAAAAGAAATAAATAACCCTAATCTTAAATATAATGTTGTTGATGTATCTAATTTTAATGAAGTAAATAAAACAGTAGATCAAATAGCTAAATCCTCCAATATAGATATTTTGATTAATAATGCTGGAATTACTGGCTCTACCTCAACTTTATGGGACTATGATGTGGATGAATGGAATAAAATAATTGAAATAAATTTAATGGGTACTTTCAATTGCTGCAAGACTGTAGTTCCTTATATGATAAAAAATAATTATGGACGAATTGTTAACGTTGCTTCAGTCGCAGGTAAAGACGGTAATGCTAATGCAAGTGCTTATAGCTCAGCGAAGGCAGGAGCAATAGGATTAACTAAATCGTTAGGTAAAGAGCTAGCTGACAAAAATATAGCAGTTAATGCGGTTACTCCAGCAGGTGCTAAGACAAGAATTTTAGACCAAATGTCAAAAGAGCATGTAGCAAGAATGCTTTCTAAGGTGCCTAGGGGGAGATTTTTAGAAATAGAAGAATTTACATCTTTAATTTGTTGGCTTTCATCTGAAGAGAATTCTTTTTCTACTGCAGCGGTATTCGATATTAGTGGTGGAAGATCTACTTATTAAGTGTAATTTTAAACTCTTCTTTAAACAGTCTGTTTTCTTTAGTAATCACAGGGGCAAAGATTATAATTGACCAATATATCAAAAGGATAAAAATAGAAATTGATTTCATATTTATTATTTAGAGATCAATCTTGAGCTTTGAATGACTAAAGTATGTTCAAATATTGTTTTTTATAAAATAGAGGATATATCATTAAGTCATGATAAAGTTTTTTTTTATAACAATATTGGCTACATCTTTATTTACTCAATCTACATTAGCAGAAAAGATTAATATTTTTGAATTTACTCAAGATGAACTTAAAACATTAGAGGTTAAGAAAGTTAAAGGAGAAACTAAATGGATACTAGGTTCTAATGAAAAAGGTAACTATATAAAGGCAGAAGCTGAAGGAAAAGGTTCTGGTCTTGGTAAGGAAATAGAAATAGATCTTACAAAAACCCCATTTATCAACATAACTTGGAAAGTAGAAAAAGATTTGTCAGGAATTATAGAGAATAGTAAAAAGGGTCATGATTATGCGGCAAGAGTTTTTGTAATAAAAAAAACTGGTTCTACAGCGTTATCAAATAGAGCAATTAACTATGTTTTTTCTAGCAACAATAATATTGATGATAATTGGCCAAGTCCATACACAAAAAAATCTATAGACTATGTTCTTTCCACAACTAAAGAAAAACTTAATACATGGGTAACAGTTAAAAGAAATGTTAAAGATGATTTTATGACATTGCATAATATTGATGTAAAAACATTAAATGGTGTAGCAATTATGACGGATACAGATAATTCTAAATTAAAAGCAATATCTTATTATCAAAATATTTATTTCTCTTCTGAATAACTAAAAACTATAGATATTTTTTAAGCCCCATACTTAAAAGAGATAAAAGAATAGCAATACCTACATCTTCAATTGGTGAGGCACCTGGAACACCAAAATTCCAAACAATAACTCCAATTAACCAAATAATATAAATTTTCATTTTAATTAATATAGCTTAGTTTATAATTAATTTTTATTTATTATTTATGCATGAAAACTTTAATCATACAGTTAAAGTCTATTATGAAGATACAGACTCA